>PMOP01000013.1 GCA_003161495.1 Acidobacteriota bacterium
GTTCGACTTTATAGGACATCCCCGCCGCTTTGATAGCTTCCTCAGGTGAGAGTGTCCCTTGACTCTGTTGGAGCGCAGGAATTTTCTCTGCGAGTTCTGGCGGCACTCCTTGCACCGGCGCTGCCTCGGCGGCTCCCGGTTTTCCCGCTACCTTGCCGCCCAGCGCTGCATGACCGGCAGCTAACGCCGCGAACACACCGCTGGTCCCCAACTCCGCGACCGTCTCCTTGATCGCGCTCTCCTGAGTATTCATCGCGTCTTTATTGCCACGCGCCGCCGCCGCATTGTACGAAGCAACTTGCTTTTGCACATCCGGCACGCGGTCGTAAATATTTTTCACAATGCTCGCGGCGAAACCGGCTGAGACCAGGCGCGGAACAATGCTCCCCGCAGCTCCCGGCAGAGCGGCGAGTCCTCCAGTTCCCGCAATCATTAAAAGATTTGGCGGAGTTGTGATTCCGCCGATTGTTTTAAGTGCGCCGGTCGCGTACGGATGTTGAAATTGTTCTGTCGGCGTCATCGCCGCCTCGGGCGCGACGAGCTGCGGCATTCCTTGCGTTCCTGTTTGTCCGGTTGCGTTGGCCATGACCGAGCCTTGAGGGGCTTTAGAGCCGAAGATTGCTTTCACTCGGTCAAGGGCTGTGGGCTCACGCGGGCCGATACTCGTTGCCTGCGAAAGTGCATCCGTCGCACGCGGTGCTTGCTGTTGCGATTGTTGTTCGCCGATGGCAGCATCAATCGGATTCGCGGGTGCGGTCTGGCCGGGCTTTGTCGGCCCTGCGTTAAAAATAGCCAGATCGATGGGATTGGGCGGGGGAGCCTGCGAGATCGCAGCGTCTATGGGGTTTTGATCGGGCATGGAGTTATTTATTCAGACCATAGAAGCCGCGTAAGATCGCCTTCTGACCATCGCTCAGTACCTTGCTGGAATTGATGTGACCGCTCCTGTCGCTGGGATTTGCTTTGTCCAAAGCGCCTTTTGCTGTTTGTAATTGGGGATCGGTTTCAATGAATCGTTGAAAATAACCCTGCCGGTTTGCCTGCGCGGACGGCGGCGAGGCCGCCTTGATCGGAAAGTTCGTCGCGGTGCCAGTGGACGCGGCTCCTTTGCCGTTGCCCGTCGGTGCGGCAGCTCCTTGATTCCCACCAGGCAGCGCGGAACCGATCTTTGACTCTGTGTCATCAATCAAAATCCTATTGGCCGCGTCCGTCCGTTTTTGCTTTTCCAAATTGAATGCGGCCTGCGCGGCTTGCGGCTCCGGGCCAAAGTTTAAGTAGCCCGTTTTTTGTTCCAGGTCTGCCCATTTTGTGATTCCATCCATTGTTTTTGAATATTGGACCTGCGCGGTTTTTCCGGCAAAATTATAGACAGAGGCCTGTAGCATTCGGTTATCGCGCAGTCCTTCAACCGTGATCCTGGATTGAGCGCCGATCTGCGCTGCGCCGAGTCGGCCCTCCTTTCCAAGTTCTGCGGCAACAACCCTCGCTGCGCCTCGCGTTGCTGCGGCTCCGGTCGTCGCACTCGCTCTTGTGCTCGCGACATCGCGCGCGGTGTCGCCGCTTACAATTCTCTGTAAAATGGCCTGCGCATTTTTCGCCGGAAGCTGAATCGTTGTGAATCCTCCCTGACCGTCGGGGATTTGAACAGGCGTGTATTCCGAACCCCTTCGTGTTGCTTCAGCCTGCGCTTCGTAAAACTTCTGGCGGCCCTGAGCTTCCTGCGCTTGGGATTGGCGCAATTGTTCCTCAGACTGAACTTGTTGTTGCTGCTGACCCAATTGAAATTGCTGGAGCTGGCGCTGATAGGGAGCCTGGACGGCTGATCCGAAGCCGCGCGCATTGGCAGCGGGACCCGTACCCGCATTGGACATGCCAGACGAAAAAGAATTTAGAAAACCGCCAATGAAATTTTCAAACGCGTCCAAGCGCGAAATCGGACGGCCAGGTTGACCCGAAGCGGCTTGCTCATAGCCAGGCCCTTTAATCATTTGCTGGAGGAATCCAGCGAGCGCGGGCACATTGCTTTGCTTTGGCGGTCCTTGTTGCTGTTGCCCTTGGCCTCCTTGCGCACTGCCCAAATTGGGAGCCGGTTGCTGCGCCTGTTGCTGTCCTGGATCGGACCCCACATTGGGCGGCGGCATCGCGGGCGGAACATTTTGCTGGGGCGCATTCGGTTGCGGCATTGCACCGGCAGGCTGTGGCATCTTTGTGAGCGCTGTTTGCAATGCCGCCGGGTCCACAGGCAGCGGCAATTGCCCTGAACTACTGAGATCGTCGGAAACAGGAGTGCTATCACCATTTGCCATTTATTTTGTCCTAACTTGCTAGTTCCGGTGGAAATTTTCCAATGGCCCGAAAATGGAATTCCGCCTCGTAAATCGGAAGCAAATCATTCGCCCCGTGAACTTGCGCCAATCCGCTCCACAGGATGAGGTGGAAACACTCCAGGCAGAGGGGACCGCCGCAACCATTCCCAAGAGTGTCCAGCATCTGTCTGCATGGAACGTCTTTTCCGGAACATGCAACACAATCGGCAAGTAATCGCGGATAAATACGCTCGAAATCTTTGCCGGTTGCGCGTTGAAACGCATCGCGCAAAGATTGATAAAACATGGATTGCCCCGCAGTCGGTTTCGTCACTAGAATGCCTCTTCGTTCGAGCTGGTTTTTGTAATGGCATTGATGGTGACAGGGCGCTTCGGGCAATCGAGCGTATGCACCTGCAACTCTTTCGCGTTCGAATGATCCTCGGCACACCACGCGCACGAATATTCGCCGCCATCCCGAAAGTTTTTCAATTCCGCAAGGGTTTGTTCGAGCGTCACGTCGCCCTCTGCATCACCAAGGGTGACAAAAATTCCCACCGGCGTGCCGGTGGCCGCGTTCACGAACCAATCGTTTTCTTTGAACTTGCCCAAGACCTCAATCTCACGGGCAACGTCCGAGCTGCGGCCTTCGACGATTGCGGTCACTAAACGATGCATCGCGGCGGCTTTCAGGAACCCAGGCTTGTAGGTCGCCTCTTTAGCCGCGCGCTCGAAATCCTTCATGACTCCCGGACGGCGATGCCCATCATTGCCATCCATGTAACCTCGCGGACCGCGTTCGGCCACGCTGGGCGAGTAGCCGGAGCGCAAGCACGCTTGCCTCCACGACATTCCGTCACGAATCAGTCGCGCACGTTTCATTCTTCGATCCATATTCGGATCGCCGAGGGCTGGAGGGTTTTTCTCGGGCATGATGACTGGTTTTGCCATAGGTTAAGTTTCGCGCCCAAATGCCAAAACGCGAAATTTGTATACATAAAAATGGAAATAAATCGAGCCTGCTCGTGCGCGGGTTATCTACTGATTTTGTCTGGGAGATTCCGCCGGAATCAATTAAATAGAGGGATGCGAAGGAATTTCACGAGCCGTAGCATGAATTTCGGGACGTGGACGTAAATAAAAGGTTTCGGCAGCCGCGTGCACTCACACGATACATTCACAACGTAACTTACAGGCCTAGGCCGAAACGGCGCGTGAAGGAAGAAACTAAGGACCGAAAAGTTGAGACTCTGTTTCCTATGTGACCGGCAAGAGTCGCCACAGGTTTCTATACTTTCTTCTTCTGGCCAATCTGACTGCCATTTGCCTGCCAAGGTCGGCCCCGTTTCCTCGGGGGCTGAATCAAAGCGTAGAATGTCCAACTAGACATCGGATACCACTAATCTGGGAAAACGCGGTCCTTCGTTGGCTTAACCAGATGTTTGCGGCAATCCAAATGGCACCGCTTCATCGACCATCTCGCCGAGGGCAAACACGCAGAGGAGTTATTCGGCGAAATTATGAAATCCTAAATGCTCTTCATCGCTTCGTTGATTATGTCTTCCTTTAATTTGTCGAAATCCTTTTCATCTAACGCCCCGGTCCGTTGGACGATCGCGTCCAAAAGGGCGTGCCACCGTTCCAATACTTTTAGTTCCTTGATTTCCTTTGCGATGAAGATTCTATCTTGAATGATACTGAGCGCGATACCTTCCGCATCCCGTCTGGCTTGCTGTTCAGTGACTGTTGTCGCACCCGGCGCATTCACAGCCAAGGCTATCGCTCGGGTCATCGCGCTCATCAGTTCCCGATATTCACGGCACTTGGTGTCCGATACCCACTGTCTTCTCTGATTTCGGCTAGAAACTAAGCCGCCAACCAATATGCCCAGAAGCAGAGTAACGACGGGCCAGAGTTCACTTACAATCTTTTTGAGTAGATCCCAGTGCGCATCACTCATATCGTTTTGAGAGCTACTCCTTGTCAGGCATCGCCCGCATTGACCGATTAAGTTAAATTTCACACCATAAAAACATGAAAACCACGGGACAATTCAAATACAATCCCTCCCGAGCGCTTCTTTAGCGGACTGATGATTTGAGTTCCAAAAGCTCTTTTTTTAGAACGTCCCATTCGTTCTTCAAAATGTCCTGGCATAGCTCAATGAACTCGTTTGATTCGTACTGACGGTCCCCTGCAATCATTGCCGCCGAAAACTCTTTCATGCATTTAACGAGTTGGGGATACCGGCCGTCGTTCTTATTCATCAGCAATTGAATCTTTGCAGTCGCCTCGATCACCTCCCGCGCAGGAGGTTCCTTAAATCCCAATGCCATCAACCTCGCCATTGCATCACGCAGATTGTTTATCCACGCCTGCCTAAACTCCGCGATTTTGGCCTTGGCATTGAGCTTTGTTTGGTGCTCCATTGCCTCGCGCGCCGATTTTGCCGCTCTGTCGCTCGCCCGCGAAGTGAGGATACTACCCCATATCAACCCGAGAGACGAAATCGCACCGACGATGATGGCAAATGTTTTCTCTGCGTGAGTCATTCGCCCTCAGAGATTGTCTTGAGGCTCAATATTGTAAGATTAAGATAATCCATTCCTACCGTCTCGCGGAAGGTGAGCGAGGCGGACAGACTTGCGGAGTCATATGCAAAGCTGATGTATTTCATTCCAATTCAACCCCTCGATTTCTTTTTCCTGCCGGGTTTGGTTGCTGCCAGGACTTTCCTTGCCTTTTCAACATCTCGGGCCGACCAGAGGCGCACGGTCACGCCTCCCACCTTTTGCAGTGGCGGCGCTTGGACGGTTTTTGCCGCTATGTGACGCTGGAGAGTGACGAGATTCACGCCTAGTTCTTTGGCCGCTTCTCGCGTCGAGAGTCCCTTCATGTTTTATACCTATAGCATAATCCCCAATTTCCCGCCAACTAAGGAAGACGTGTAAAAAATGTGCAATGAATCCTGCCAACCGTGACGATATTGACCTAGGTGACAAATGCTGTGCATTGATTCTGGGTAACTTAGTGAAAGGAAAGAACGGACCGAGGAATCCGGCTTACAGGCTTGTCC
>PMOP01000131.1:0-2097 GCA_003161495.1 Acidobacteriota bacterium
ACTTAAATTAGAAATGCTCTAAAGATCGAATCGCGGATTATTTCTCTTTGAGCTTCAGCCTGCTCTTGTTTTCTTCCAGGAATTCCCGGAGTTTCGGCGCGGCATCGAGCAGGCGTGTCCACTGCTCGTAATACAATGTGACCGGGAAGCGGCCCAGTCCGTAAACGCTCACGCCGCCTTTCTCGCCAACCTTGAAGTCCAGTTCCCCGGTGCGCCGCGCCCCCTTCTTTTCCAGCTCATCCAGGCGCGCTTTCAGTTCATCGTATGTAGGTTCCGCCATTTTTTCTCCTTCCGTCAGGGTTTAAGCTCGGACAGATTGTACTCCAATAGAAGCGCGATCCGCATGGGCTCCCGCATCCCCGCGCTGCGCCCGTACGTTGACCGTCCTGCCGCCCGGCGTCTATAATTATGCATCGGTGGGCGGCGCGATTTTGGTCCGGCATCTTTAGCGACACCGCCCAGACTGCGCGAATCGAAAACAGCAGCTGAATGGGAACCGCCTGCCGCAAGACCCCGTAGGCATCAGGAGCAAATAGAATGAGAGCAACACAACTGCGCCCCGGAATGACCATTCGCCACGAGGGCGAACTGTTTACCGTTCATAGCGTCGAGCATCGCACGCCCGGGAACAAGCGCGCTGCCATGGCCACGAAGATGCGCAATTTGCGCACCGGCTCGATCATCGACTACAGGTTCCGCGCGGAAGTGGATATCGAGCGGGCCATCTTTGACGAGATCGAGCACGAGTATTTGTACTCGGACACCGAAGGCTATCACTTCATGAACTCGGAATCGTACGAGCAGTTTCATCTCGGCGCGGACGTGCTGGGTGAAGCGGTGTACTACCTGATTCCAAACACCACGGTGAAACTCGAATTCTACGAAGGCAAGGCGATTGGCGTGGTGATTCCGGACACGATGGACCTCACCGTCGTGGACACGGAGCCCACCGTGCAGAAAGCCACCGCCAGCGCGGTGATGAAAGCGGCAAAACTTGAGACAGGACTTACCATCCAGGTGCCGCCGTTCGTCAATACCGGCGATAAAGTCCGAGTGGATACTTCGGAAGCGCGGTACGTACAGCGCGTGTGAGGCGTATTTTTTTCTAATTCGGAATTGTTTGGTGGCGCCGGCGTCTCGCCGGCGTTTTTGCGTTCCCGTTCGGAAAATCGGAAAAATCGCCGGCGGGACACCGGCGCCACGGAACGCCAGGGGTTTTTGGCGAGGGGTGAATTGCGTTTCACGGGTCAGGATTATCGATCAAGCGCTCATGGCGGATAAGGCCATCGGAGATTCCGCCAGCAAGCTTTCCAGAGCAGAGAGTAGATCAGCATCCCACCAGCCCCGGCGCGTTTCTTCCCACATGATTTCCACTGCCTTTTCGTGAGTGAGCGCCTTGCGGTAAGGACGATCGGTGGTGAGCGAATCGTAGATGTCCACCGTTTGCAGGATGCGCGCGGTGAGCGGAATTTCTTCGCCCTTTAAATGGTCCGGGTAGCCGCTGCCATCCTGTTTTTCGTGATGCGACCGGATGATGGGAAGCACGTTGCGGAAAGATCTGAGGGGCGCGCAAATGCGCTCACCGATGATGGTGTGCTGTTCCATTGCTTTTCGCTCCATGGCATCCAGTGGGCCGGGCTTTAACAGGATGGAATCGGGCACGGCGACCTTGCCAATGTCATGCACGATTCCGCTGCGCCGCAGATCGATGCATACCGCGCGTGACAACCCAATTTTTTCAGCCAGCGAAACCGCGGAGCGAGACAACCGGTCGCAGTGGCCCTCGGTGTACGGATCTTTCGCTTCGATGCTCCGCGCCAGCGAGCACAGCACGGTCTCCGCGTTTTCCAGCTCGTCCGTATAACGCTTCAGCCGCACGAGCGAACGCACGCGCGCCAGCAGCTCTTCCTTCTTGACCGGCTTAAGCAGAAAATCGTCGGCGCCCGCTTCGATGCCGCGGATGCGGTCCTCCGCGCAAGCCAGGCCGGTGATCAGCACCACAGGGAGAAACCTCGTCTCCGGCCGGGACTTGATCGCGCGGCATACCGAGAATCCTGTCGGCCCGGGCATCATGACGTCGAGCAGCACGAGATCGAT
>PMOP01000131.1:2161-2797 GCA_003161495.1 Acidobacteriota bacterium
GACACGTTTCCCCCTGTGGATGGCGGTGCGAGGGGTTAGGAAAGGATGCTGATTCCCGCTCGCGAATACGCAACTTCAGATACAAAGGAAAGGGACTTCATTGTCAACTGGTGCAATAGGAGTGTCAATATGAGATGGAGTTCAAAAGCAAAAAGTCGTCCAATATGAAACAGGCGCCCCGTATTGAAACAATCGCGCCGGATTTCTTAGCTGGTTTGTCCACCTTTCAATTTAATTGAAGACCCGCGCAAAAATCGCGTCCACATAGCGCAGGTGGCGGTTCAGATCGAAGGTGTTTTCGAGAGCAGCGCGGTTCAGAAAAACCTTGATGCGCGCGTCGGCCACGACGCGCTGGCGAAAATTCGTTTCGGTTTCCCAGGCCGCCATGGCGTGTTCCTGCACCCATTTGTAGGCGTCTTCGCGGGGCGCGCCTGCTTCGATCAAGTCCAGCAGGAGCTGGCCGGAGAAGACGAGGCCGCCGGTGGCGTCCAGGTTGCGGCGCATGCGCTCGGGAAAAACGCGCATGCCGGAAACGATGTCGGTCATGCGCGCGAGCAAGTAATCGGCAAGGATAGTCGAATCGGGCAGGATGACGCGCTCGACCGAGCTGTGCGAAATGTCGCGTTCGTGCCAGAG
>PMOP01000387.1 GCA_003161495.1 Acidobacteriota bacterium
GTATATCCCGTGAGATTCAGGCTCGCCAGTTGCGTGTTCACAGGGGTCGAAGAACCCGGCAATTCCGGATTTTCCGTGTGCACGGTATAAAATTTTCCGTTTTTTGCGTAGGCTGGATCGAAAGTGATGGAGACAATGCCGGTGGCGTTGCCCTTGTCCGAGGCAAACTTCGGAAAAATATCGGTAAATTTAAGATAGGGCGTGAATTTTTTCGTCGCGGTATCCAGTATGTAGATCGTGGTGCTCTGATCGTCGACGAAAATACGCGATGCTGCCATCGGAGCATTCGCGGGCTCGGCGCGCATCGACGTCACGCGGCCAAGCTGCAATTTGTAGTCGATTGCGGTTGTGTTCGCGCCGGAGTGCGTCGCGTTGGTGAGCGGCGGATTCGCATAGTCCTCAAGCGTGACCGCGGTCCCATCCTTGCCAATCTGGGACTGCGTGGGATATTGCGCCAATGCGGCGGGCGCGGCCGCGAGGAAACACGCCAGCAAAATGAACCCTAGAAAAATTCCCGCCGACCGCATGATTCCCATTTGTTTACTCGACATTGTGAACGGCTCCTTATTCATTTAACCGCAGCTCGAACGGTCCATCCAAAATCCAGCATGGCGCGTAACCCGGCGCGGCCCGATCCTCGCGCGCGATCCTTTGCGAGCCAACTCTCCGAAATCGAAATAAATTGTCCCAGGTGCAAACTTTGCGAGTTCAAGCGCGACGCCAAGCTGAATCAGGTTTGCATTCTAACACCTGACCGTTCATCGAGCTTTCCATTTTTCTAATCGTCTGATGATCCGAATAGGACTGCCTCAGCAGGACGAAAGCGCCTCCTTGTAATTCATACTCTTCTATCCCCGGCGCACTCTGTGAGCCCATGAGAACAATTAGTAAACTATAATTCATATTTGTTATTAAACTGAGTTAATATGAACGACTAGCCCAGGTTAATAGATCTGGGCTTGAATGGTGACTGTTGGGACGATCGCTAGAATGCCAGCCGGTCTGAATTCAAGAGGTTCCACACGATGCCGTCCATCATTACCTCCAGGCTAATCGTCCCCAGACTGATCGTTCCTGTCGTTCTTTTTCTTGCATTGCTTCCTATGAAGACATGGGCGCAGGGAGAAACTACCAGCGCGATCGTCGGGCAGGTGAGCGATGCGAGCGGCGCGGCGGTTCCTGGCGCCATGGTGACAATCCATAACACGGAGACCGGACTGCAGCGAGCCGCCACATCCGACGACTCCGGGCGATTCAGCTTCACACAACTGAAACCCGGCATATACACGGTCAGGGTGGAAGCGCAAGGTTTCGAGCCGCAACACTAATGACGCTGTAACCGCCGCCCTCGGCCAGAAACAGACTGCAGATTTCATAGTCAAGGTCGCCCATGCAAGGGAAAGCATTGAAGTCAGCGGCGAAGCCGCGATTCTCAACACCGAAAATGCGAATACATCAACGACCCTGAACGCGCCCGCACTGGAAGACCTTCCGAATCCAGGCGGCGATTTGACCTACCCTCTGCAGTTTGCCACTGGGGCGCTCATCAATACTGCCGGCAGCGGAAATGATTTCGTTGGCGGGACAAATGGGTACGGCAATGTGGAATTCAATGGGCTCCCTGCTCTCTCGAATGGCTACATCGTGGATGGATTAGAGACCAACGACCCTCTAACGAATTTGAACAGCGGACTCTCGACCAACCTCGTTCTCGGACTCAATTCGATTTCGGAAGTCACGGTCAATACGCTTTCCTATGCCGTCGATCAAGGGCGTTATGGAGCGTCGCAGGTCAACTACGTCACGAAGTCAGGTTCCAACCAATTCCACGGAAACTTGTACGAGTTGTGGAACGGCTCGAGGCTCGACGCGGCCGATTATTTCACGAACGCCACACCGGGGAATCACAAACCGGGCTCGACCGTGAACCATTTCGGAGGCAGCGTCGGCGGCCCGATCGTGCACGACAAGCTGTTTTTCTTCTTCGATAGCGAGTGGGTAAGAATTGCGCTGCCCATCGTCACGGCCGCCACCGTTCCAACTGCCGCGTTTCAGACTTATGTACTGCAGCACGTCCCATCGAATGAGACAGCGTTCTACATGAATATGTTTTCGCTATACGGAAATATAAACGGAACGCCGCAAGCGGTCCTCGGGTGCCCGCTGGGCCTTGGTGGGAACAGCAATGACGGAGACGGCTGCGCAAATCGTCAGAGTGTTTCGCATTCGAGCGACGATCATGAGCAGGTTCAGACCGTTCGCATCGATTACAACATCAATGAGAAAAACACGACCTGGTATCGCTTTCAAGCCGACACGGGCGTGCAAGCCGCCTATACAGATCCCATTAATGCTCTCTTCAACTCTGTTTCCCCTCAGCCGCTTTATTCTTTCGCAGCGGGATATACGCATGTGTTTTCGCAAAATCTTGTGAACTACTTCAACCCGGCATTTTCCTGGTATGCAAGTTTGTTCCGACCGAGCGATTTTCAGAAGACACTCGCCGCCTTCCCAATTGTGCTGCAGGGCACCGGCGCGAATCCGTTCACAACGGTGGGAGGACTTGACAACACGTGGGTTCAAGGCCGGCGTGCATCCCGCTTCTTTATCAACGACAATCTCGCCTGGACCCATGGGGCGCACGAACTGCGCTTTGGAACAAATACTCGAATCCTGAGGCTGAATGATTACGATTTCGGGCAGGGCAGCGTCCCGACCGTGACGTATGCCACTTTGCAGCAATATATTGACGGAATCGCATCCACGGCGACAGAAACTTTCCCAACATCCGACAACGAGGCTTTCAATTTCCTGAATCTCGACTGGTATGCGCAGGACACCTGGAAAGCGACCAAGAAGCTGACGTGGACGTTCGGCGTTCGCGACACGTTCAATTCCAATCCGCTCAATCCGCACGATAATATTGCGCGCCTCAGCGGCTCTTTCGATTCCATCTCTCACAATGTAAATCAACCGCTGAACACCGCCATTCAAACCGGCCTGGGAAACGTGTTTTCCTCGACGCCCCTCGCGATCTTGCAGCCGCGAACGGCTATTGCATGGCAATTTGAGCCGAATTCCGTGCTGCGCGCGGGCTTCGGAATTTTCAGCGACATTTTGCCTGGGAGCATCGCCGACGTGGTCGGCGTCAACCCGCCCTACGTGAAGACGTTTCAGGGCGGACTTCTTGGAACTGTCGGTGGGACAGCCATCGCGCCGGGAGTTGCCAACAGCGCGGTTGACGCTGTCGCGGCCGCTAATCAGGCATTCAGTTCGGGATTCGGCGCGAGCCAGCTTTCCTGCGCATCACCACAAGCGAATCCCGCAAACTGCCTTCCTCCGATCGCTATTTCGGCGGTGCCTAGCGGAGAACTTCACGCGCCGTACTTCATGGAATGGAGTCTTGGGTTGGAGCACCAGTTGGGAACCACGGGAAGCCTCAAGGCGCAATACGTTGGCACGCGCGCGGTTAACCAGCCGTACTTGACGCAGGTGAATGGGTATCAAACGGTGTGCCCAGGATGCTTTGCGCCGTTTCCTTATGTTCAATCTAGCGATCCACTTCGGGGCGGCGCGGTCGATCCCCGATTTGGCGCGGTCACGCAATTTTCCACCGGCGCGAACAGTCATTATGACGGGCTGCAGTTGACCGCGATGAAGCATCTCGGGCACGGCCTGATGGGACAAATCAACTATACCTGGAGCCGATGCATGGACGAGGTGTCCAACGGCGGGTTCCTGCAATTTTCGGCGGGAGGAATTCTCTCGCCACTTCCGGGAGAACTGTCGCGGAACTATGGCCCTTGCGATTATGACATCCGGGGGAATCTCACCGCACAGTATGTCTATCAATTGCCGATCAAAGTCCGCAGCCAGTTCTTCGGACACGTCCTAAACGGCTGGCAAGCATCGGGAAGCGTATTTTGGCACAGTGGGATTCCGTTTTCAGTTCTGAGCACGCCATATTCCGCAAATGGAAACGGCATAGTGAACGGGAGTGGGCCTCAATTCGCAAGCGTTGTTCCCGGTGTGCCGCTCTACGACCACAATTTTATTCCTGGTGTTACTCAGCCGGACACAGTCCAATGGCTCAACCCCAATGCGTTTGTCTCGACCGTGGACCCGAGTACAGGCGCTTGTTACGGAGGCGACACAACGGAGAATTGCCAATTCGGCAATCTCGGTCGCAACGCTTTGCGCGGCCCTCAATTCTTCTGGAGCGACTTCTACCTCACGAAGTGGTTCCCCGTGACGGAACGCGTGAAACTTCGGTTTGACGCTCAATTCTTCAACGTATTCAACCATCCCAATTTCGCGCTTCCGAGCATGGTACTGGCCGGCATTCCAGGCAAGCCTTCCACACAGGTCGGGTTTGGAGCGCTCGCATACTCCACGTCTCCCCCGACGGGTCTGCTTGGCGTCGGATTGGGCGGCGACAGCACGCCGCGAATGATCGCTTTTCAAATGCGCATGGAGTTTTGAGACTTTTGCGGTCTGGTGGCGCCGGCGTCTCGCCGGCGTTTTTTGTTTTCCACTGGGCACAAAAACGCCGGAGAGACGCCGGCGCCACAAGAACCTGCCTCAGTCCGCGGAGGCTGTGGCTTGAATTTGCGTCAGCAGCGCGGTGAGGGCTGCGGGATCGGCGACAGGTGGACGGCACGACGTGCCTACGCAGACGAGGGCTTGCGCGACGTCGGCGCGAAGATGCGGCAGCGTTTCCGCTAACGCGGGCGCCAGGGCATCAGTCGACGCGATGCGTTCGGGCGTCGCTCGAAGAACGGATTTGCCGAAGCGATAGACGGAATTCGCGGCCGCTTCGAGCGCTGCGGCCTGCGGATCTTCGGCGCGGCCGGTGATGACCACCTCGAATGGGCGGCGGGCGTGCAGCAGCGCGGCGAGTCCGTAGCTGGCGGCGTGAATCCCAAATTGCGGCGCGATCGCGGCGAAAGCTTCCAGGGTCGCTTCCGCGCATTCACGGTAGCGCTCGTCTCCGGTGTAGCCGTGCAGGCGATCGAGCAGAATCGCCGCGGAGGAATTCGCGCCGGGTGTCGGCGAATCCTGCAGCGGCTTGCGCCGCATTTCGAGGCCGCCCATGGGCGGCGCGCCGGATGCGCGATCGAAGAAGCCGCCGCCCTCGGTGTCAAAATATTCGGCGATGGCGAAATCCGTAGTGCGCCGCGCTGCGTTGAAATATTTTGGATCGAGTGTCGCCTCATAGGCATCGAGCAGCGCGATTCCCGCGAAAATCTGGTCGTCGAGCGATCCGTCAAGGCGCGCGCCTCCCAGGCGATGCGCAAATCCGCGCGCGTCGCTCCAGGCTTCGCTCAGCATGCGATCCAGCGTCTTGAGCGCGAAGGCGCGACAGGCGGCGCCTTTGTCCCCGCTAAGAACCCTTGCAGCATCGAGATACGCCGAGACATACATGGCGTTCCACGCAACGTAAAGCGTCGTGTCCACAAAAGGCGCGGGGCGCGCTGCGCGAGCCGCCAGCAATTTTTCCTTCGCACGCGCCAGCGTTTCGCTGAGGGAGGCCGCGTCGGCGCCGCCGCCAATCAAATTCGCCACTTCGGCGATGGAACGCGCGATCCACAAAACATTTTTCGCGTGATTGTGGTGCATCTCGCCGTGCGGCTCGACGTCATAGCGAAGTTCCACGGCGCGCGCCTCTTCGGGCGTAAGGACGGCGCGAACTTCTTCCTGCGTCCACGTGAAATAATCGCCATCGTCGTCGAGCGTCTGGTCGGCGTCCTGGCTGGCGTAAAAACCGCCGCGCGCCTGATCGGAAAGCACGGCGTTCGTCCAATCCACAATGCCTTCGGCAATTTCGCGAAAAAGCGGCTCGCGCGTAACCTGAAATCCGTGCAGAAAATTTTTCAGCAGTTCCGAATTGTCGTACGACATTTTCTCGAAATGCGGCACGCACCAGCGCTCGTCCACCGAATAGCGATGAAATCCGCCAGCAAGCTGGTCGTAGACGCCGCCCGAACCCATTTTCTCAAGCGTGACCGCGGCAACTTCCAGCATCCGCGGGCCGCTGCCCGCCTGATGGCATTCGAGAAGCAAATCGATCGCCGCGGGATGCGGAAATTTGGGCGAGCGGCCAAATCCTCCGTTGCGCGAATCAAACAATCCAACAATGGATTCAGCCTGATCTTCCGCCACATGCGAATCGAATTCTCCGCGGCCTCCGGCAAATGTTTCCGATTTCGCCACCGCTTCGGCAAGGCGCGACGCGGCCTCTTCGACTTCGTCGCGCTNNGGAGGGAAATACGTGCCACCGAAAAATGGGCGCCCGTCGGGCAGCAGAAATCCGGTAAGCGGCCAGCCGCCCTGCCCCGAAAGCACGCTGATCGCAGCCTGGTAGCGCGCGTCCACATCAGGCCGCTCATCGCGGTCCACTTTCACGGGAACGAAAAGCTGATTGATGATCGCGGCGAGCTGCGGATTTTCGTAACTCTCGCGGTCGATCACGTGGCACCAGTGGCACCACACGGC
>PMOP01000171.1 GCA_003161495.1 Acidobacteriota bacterium
TGCCTACTATCGCGCACCGGCGCGGCCAATCCGCCGCCGAGTGGAAAGATTTTCTGCCGCACATGACCAACGGTGCTACGGAAGAGCCCTTCGCAAACGCCACGCCGCAGGAACTCAACGCCCTAAGCGCGGCGTTGGACAAAGATTTTGGCCCGGGTTCCCCGTATTTCAATATGGATGCTGACGCATCGGAGCTGAAGGCCCACGTGAAGCATGTGGAGCCCTCCGATGAAGCCCTGCGCGCAACGCTGATTCAATACGACGTGCCCACGAAAATTTCCCGCCCGCACAGCATTGAAATCGACTTGAAAACGAATGTCGCGTGGTTTGGCGAAGAATCTTACTTTGGCAACAAAGCCGCGCGATTCAACATGGAGACGGAAAACTTTCAGGAATATCCGTTGCTGACCGAGAAGGCGCGCCCTCACACAGGAGCCGTGGCGAGCGATGGGCGCTACTGGGTGGCCCTGGCGCACACGGACGATCCGGCCAAGCTGGCCTCCGTCGATCCGGAAACCGGCGAGGTGAAGCAGTATTATTGGCCGGAAAAGAAAGCCGCCGCGCACACGTTGACTCTCGATCATTCCGGCAACGTCTGGTTCTCCGGGGGAACCTCGGGGGATTTGTGGAGCTTTGACGTAAAAAAACAGCAGTTCTCTTCCCATGCGTACTCAGTCCCCGCCGCCTATCCGAAAAATACGATGCAGGATTGGGGAGAAATTCCCGGAGAATCGCACCCGCCCCAGGGGAGATCCTATGACGTCACCGTCGACAACGAAGGAATGGTTTGGTTCAGCGAAATCGCTTTGGGCACCCTCGTCAAACTGAATCCGGCCACCGGCGAAACAAAGGATATTCATCCCGAAGGAACGGTCAGCATTCGTGGAATTACCGTCGATCCAAACGACAACCTTTGGTTCGGCGATTTCCTGGGCCACAGATTCGGCAAATTGAATGTGAAGACCGGCGCGGTAAAATTTTACAAACCGCCCACGCCGAATGCGACCGTCTACGGCGTCACCTACAACCAAGCCGATGGAACGATCTGGTTTGCCGACATGAGTGGAAACAACATCACAAGGTTTGACACGAAGACGGAAACTTTCACCGAGTACCCGATTCCGCAGCGGCCCGATCGTTCCTATGCCCGATTTATCAGTGCAGACGTCAAAGGAAGGGTTTGGTTCACGGAATATTTTGGCGATCGAATCGGCTTCGTCGATCCAACCGGCGAAAGCACCGGGTCGCAGATTAATTCCAAGCGAGCTTCCGCACAGTAAGGGTTCATCCGGAAATTAGATTCCTATCGGAATCACGCGAGCTTGCGAATGTGTACATCAATGTGTACACTATCACTTAGGAGCAAGGCTATGACTACTATCAAAGTCGGCGTGCGCGAGTTCCGCGAACGAATTGCCAGTTTTCTGGAATCGGACATTCCGGTTGCCGTTACCCGGCACGGTGAAACTCTTGGCGTCTACGTTCCCACCCGCCGAAAGCGTCCCAAAGCAGCCGATATTTCCGAACTGAAGGCCGCCGCGGACCGTCTCGCCAAGGCGCTGGCGGACGTTGACGAAGAAGAACTCGTAGCCGAGTTTAAGGATTTACGGCGTCGCGGGAAGGGCGGAGCCCGATGAAATGATCGTCCTCGATGCGAACATCCTCATCCGCGCCGTTTTGGGCCGCCGCGTCCGGCAGCTCATCGACATGTACGCAGGTAAGGGTGTCCGTTTCTTCGCACCCGACATTGCCTTCAATGATGCCGAGAAATATCTGCCTCTCCTCTTGAAAAAGCGCGGCATACTCCATGCAGACGTTTCAGCTTCGCTCGAATACTTGCGACACTTTATCGAGCCGGTTGGGCCCGAACTCTATGCCGCTTTTGAACGAGAAGCACGGCAGCGATTGCGCGGTCGAGACGAAAATGATTGGCCGATACTCGCGTCTTCACTCGCACTGGCATGTCCAGTGTGGACCGAGGATACCGATTTCTTCGGCGCTGGCGTTGCGGTGTGGACCACAAATCGAATCGAGATTTTTCTCAAGGAACGGGTAATATCTCTTGAATCTCAGGAGGAATGACATCACGGGGTGAAGGAGTCTTTCCCATGGGGCAAGTGTGGCAAAGTTCAGAGATCCTCTCTTGTAAACGTCTTGTAAAAGATTTTAGATCACACGACCGGTTACCCCTCCCACGCGTTGGGCGCCAAGGCCTCGATGTGGCTCATCACTTCGAGCACCGTGGGGCGGCCGCTGGAAATGGCGCGGTCCAGAGCGGAGCGCAGCTCGCCGGGTTTCGTGACGCGAATCCCCAACGCGCCCATGCTCTCGGCGATGGTGGAAAAATTAACCTGCGAAAAATGCCACATCTCGCCCTGCTTCTTCGAGGGTTTTCCGCCGTAGGCCTGGCGGAAAATCATGGTTTCCTGATTCAGGGAGTTGTTGTTGTTGACTACTGTTACCGTGGGAATCCCGCAGCGCACCGCGGTTTCCAGTTCCTGCAAGTGATACCAGAAGCCGCCGTCACCCGTGAAGCAGACCACCGGTTTTTTGGGCATCGCGACTTTCGCGCCGAGGGACGCGGGAAAAGCCCAGCCCAGCGATCCGGCCGCGCGAATAAAATCCCAGGGTTTCGCTACCCAAAGCTGCTGCGACGACCACATGCCCGCGTGGCCCGTATCGCAAACGACAATGGTGTCGCGCGGCAGCCAGTC
>PMOP01000008.1 GCA_003161495.1 Acidobacteriota bacterium
CCGATCCACAATATCAAACAGCGGCGCACCCTCTCGTCAACAACGGCAGCCCGGCAACGACGACACGGAACTGCATTCTCGCGATGCATGCGCATCCGAGTCTTCTTGCACGCTTCAAGAAAGCTTGGCCTCGAACGGACGGGAGGCGTTGTCTTGCTTCCCCGCGCATGACCATGCGCAACGCATAAGGGAAGCGGAGCGCCGGCAGGCGCATCCATTTCCGATTGCCGCGCCCGGACGCCAAGCCCGGCCGTGGCCGCGGCCGATAAGCGGCCGCTCGCCTTTCGGCGCTCCACTGCGGTCTTGCGCCGGGATTTCAGTCCCGGCTCGGCTTTGGGCCGCGCTTCCTGGAATCACCGGATGCAAACGGGAGGACCCTCTCCGGCACCAGTGCAGCGAGCACCTCGCAGTCCGGTCACGCGCCGGACGGGACGATGCCCAAAACCGCCTGCAAACAAGAGCGACAAACTCCGCCCGCAGGAACCGAACCCGCTCCGTCAGTCGGCGTCACCGGTTGACGTCCCTTACGATGAGCGGGATGGACGCCGTTATTCAAATCCGGGCGGCGATGTCAAAGGCTTTTCGATTTATGCAGACAAGTCGCGGGCTTGCGCGGCGTGATTGCCGCTCCGCGCCAGCCCGGACGCGTTTCACGCCATTTAAAGATTCCCCAAAAGGCGAATTTGTGCCTGCGATTCAAGGCTTTCGGCGCTTTGCGAATCTTTGCGGCGTTGCGCGGCGGAGTTTCCGGCCCCGCGATAGGAAGGGGGACCATCCGCAGCGCGTAGCGCGAAGCATGGTGGAAGGGGCGCGGGTCGCGCGACGATTCACCTGCGCCAAAAACGAAGCGTCGAGTGAGACGCCCCCTCCACCACCCTACGCTCGCGTGAACGCCATGAGAGCGTGAAAATCAATTTGGGGAAATAGTAAGGTGTCACGTGATTCGGAGGTACAATCCCGAATCGCCCAGGCGCTGCGGCGCTTTTTGCTGAGAGGGAGAACTTGACCATGCAAGTCTTGTCGGGATTGAGAGCCGGCCTGCTCGCCATCGCGGCGCTCGCCGGCGCGGCGTCGGTTGCGCACGCCGACAGCGGCACGATCAGCATCCGCATCTTCAAGGCCGGATTCGTCATCGGGGGCTCGGCCGGCTCAGGCGTGCTGACGTTCCAGGGCCGCCGCTATCCGCTGTCGATCGGGGGGTTGAGTTACGGCTTCACCTTCGGCGCCTCGGAGACGCACTTCCGTGGCACCGTCAGCAATATCCGCCGCCCGTCCGACGTCGCCGGCGTCTACGCCCAGGCCGGCGCCGGCGCCGCCGCCGTGAGGGGCGCGCAAGCCGTCGTCCTCACCAACCAAAGCGGCGCCGTGCTGACGCTCACCGGCGAGCAGAACGGCCTGATCGTCAGCCTGGATTTGAGCGGACTGGCGTTGTCGCTGCAGTAAGCAGCGAGGCTGTCATGCGAAAGGAGGTTAGGCAATGAAAACTCTGGTCCTAACCCTTGGGATCGTGGTTTTGGCGACTTCGGCTCATGCCGAGACCATCTCGCCCGCCGAGACGCAACAGTATGTCGGCAAAAACGTAACCGTTGAAGGCCCCGTCAGCGAAGTTCACCACGTGGCGTCTGGCAAAGTGACTTTCATCGACATGGGGGGACGCTATCCGAATAATACATTTGCAGGCGTCATCTTTACCGACGACGCCAGCAAATTCTCAGATGTAGATTCGCTGAATGGCAAGACTGTCGATATCACTGGAACGGTCACACTCTACCAGGGACGTACCGAGATCATTTTGAGCGACCCGGTCCAGATCAAGGCTAAATAGCCCGTAGGGCGGGTTAGGCGCAGCCGTAACCCGCCATCCTCGGCAATGACATAAAATCAAAATGGCGGATTACGCCTTCGGCTAATCCGCCCTACGGGCTGCTGCGAGGTCGCCATGAATTACCTTGATCGACTTCTCAAAACCTACAGAGACAAAGATGGCTGGACTAAAGTCAGGACACCAGACTTGGAACACCTAAATTCTAGTATATATTTTGACTATAAAGGATTCTCTGACCTCGCGGAATATGTGTCCGGAAGGAATTTTGGTAATGAATTGAAAGAGGCCTCTCACGGGTTATCATGTGTCATCGCCTATCGAAATATTTATCAACTAGAAATAAACGAGCGCGGAGAAGACGATATTGCTACCCTTGCAAAAATGTTTATCGTGTGCCGCTTTGCAAACTCAATTTACGCGACGATGCGGCTTGCATCTATTGGATTAATACTCGACGGAATTAGTTGCTTCAAGACAGCATTCGAGGCCCTTCAGTATGGAAGACTGATCTCGTTGAAGCCTGAACAAGCATCGACCTTTATGGACGTCGAGAAATCATTGCGCCCGGTTGAAGTGCGTAAGGAGCTGAAAAAGTTAGGCCACAATGCCGACATCGCGCGGAAACAATATTCTATGCTTAGCAATTTTTCCCACGTCGGAGGGACTGGAGAGACACTTACGATGGAGTCTATTGAAGGAAATGTTGCATTCAAGATCGGCGGATATGTTGATCCGCCCTTACAGAAACAGCTAATCATGGACTGCCACAAAGCCTGTGGCGAGTTCATTGCCTTTACCATTGGAATTCGGCATGAGAACGTTGATGAATACCACCGAACGATAAAGGCATGGATCGCCGAAGGTCTCCCTCAAGAGGAAATACTTCGCCGGACTCAGAATCTAATCCAGAAAATGAGGTAGATGGGGGCATCCTTTAGAAGGCCGGGAATTCGATGATGCGTGTTAAGCGCAGTTCGCCGTCTCGGCAACGAGAGGGAGCGTAGCCCGGATCGCGCCAGCGAAATCCGGGATGAGCGGCGAGGCCCGCCGCGGATTTCGTTTTCACTCAATCTGGTCTACGCTCGTTACGCTTCCTAGCCGCGGGATTGCCCTTCGCGCCCCCGGGGTCCCGAGATCGGATTGAGCCTCCATAACTAGCCCGCATGAGCGCAGCGACATACGGGATAGCGAGCGGAGAGGAAAAACCGGATCTCGCTTCGCTCATCCGGGCTACGCTTTGCTAGTCCTTCGTTAGATTTCGTTCAAAAATCAGACCTCCCGCGCCCACTTGGAGTCTGTAGCCTGACCCAGCCGCAATAAGCATCATCGCGATCACCGCAATGAGAAGGATTATCCTATTCTTATTCAGACCTTGCATTGCAGCTTCTCAAATAGGACTGGAGGGGCGTATTGGGCTCAAACTTCAGCTCGCATTTGCCCGAGACCAAATCGGGGAAAATGCGAAGAGCAGCGTCAATGACCTCCGATCTATTCATCCGCAAAAGACGAGCCGCCGCGTCTATTGCAGCGATCCTCTCAGCAGAAAGGCGAACAGAGATGACGGTTTTCATATAGCGATGGTAAGCAGATATAATTAACGAAATGCTAATTACGTATTACGCCCGCAAATCGATAGATCGCTATAGCTCGATATCCAGCACGTAGGATGGGTGGAGCGAAACGATACCCATCCTAAGGCGGCGAGGATGGATGATGGGTTTCGCAAGGGCTCAACCCATCCTACGCTTGCTAAACGCTCAGCCATCGTAAGAGCTCCAAATTGGAGGGAAGCTTTGACAAAGATTGAAGGAGCCCTCGGTTTGCTTTCGAAGGGAACCAAAGAATGGAACGTTTATCTGTCCGCCCTACGTGACAAAGAGTTCAATTCGAATAGTGAACCAGAAATCATAATTGAAAACACAACGTTTAAGGACTTGGATATCGAGGGGGTGAAGTTTTCGTATGTCACGTTCCGACATTGTGTGTTCAACAACTGCTTTTTTCGTCGTGTGAATGGGAAGGCGCGAAATTTGTCGAATGTCAAATGGATGTCGCGCTATTTGTTGACGGCTCTGGCGAATATTTGAAGATTGTTTCCTCCAAGGTTAAAAATTGCAAGTTTGTCAATATTCAAATGGGGGAGGGTGGATTTTTCGAATCGAACTTTGACGATGTTGATTTTCAAGGATGCACCTGGGATGGAGATGAGTTTGCGAAATGTGTTTTTAGCCGGTGCATAGTTGTTGATTGTTCACTACAGGAGTGTGAGTTTGAATCTTGTAGGTTTCATTTTTCAAACTTGTGGCACAGTACATTCAGGCATTGTTCTTTCGACGACGTTTCGTTGAGCGGGTTAGACTTCATGAATATTATGGGAAATTCATCGCTTAGGTTCCCGCTTTGGCATGATGCCAAGGAGGCTATCGAAGAGGAGGGGCGCTCTCCCGACGGGTCGAAGTTTCTCTCCTGTAGTTTTTCTGGATCGGACCTGAAAGGGTTGGATTTTGGGTGTTCAGACTTTGGTGGCTCCTCGTTCTTTCGAACAAATTTGAGTGGCGGCAATCTCGTTCAGTGTTCCGGCCTATCTGTGGCCGGATTTGATTTCTGTGACGTTAGCGGGGCGGTCCTTCCGCCAAATATCAATTTTGATACATCGGTCAGCACTCTTCGAGATTTTGGGGCGTCGCTGCAAAGGCTGTCGTATTTTTGTGTAGCGTTTTGTATCTCCGCAATTTTGGGCTCGATATCCGAGCTTGAAGGTGAGGGAGTTAGGTTTCCCTTGGCAGGGTGGGATCTTCAGCCGGAAAAATTTGGAGTAGTGATAAGCGTTATGATTTTGGTCTTGCAGATGATGGTTATGGCTCGATCCGACAATTTGGCATGCCGGGCCTCGCGCCTTCCCGCTATGCTGCAAAACGGTGCGCCGTTGCCAACAACTTTGCGAGATTCCTTTATTGCCGATCTGGCCTGGAGGTTCCTTTATACTCCCACGATGTATCGCGGCTTTGCGCGTCGCTCCTATGCGTGGATGTCCATCCCAATCGCGTTTTTGGTTCTGTATTTCCAGTTTCCGATCGCTGTGCTGTGCTTATATTTGTCAGCGGTGTTCCATAGTCAGGGGCTTATTCTGAAATCAATTATACTAGTCCTGCTGCTAGTTTCATTTGCATTGGCAGCTGCGGGCGCCTACGGCCTAATAGGCTCTTTTCGGCGGCTGAGCATTACGGGGCGCATTAAAGAACAATTCAACTAGAGAAGGGGCGGCGTTCTGAGCCACCTTCAAGTCGTGGATGGCCGGGTCAAGCCCGGCCATGACGAGTCAGAGGATTACGAACACCCCGTCGTGCTTCCGCACGTATCACACTTCAAACAAGTCCCATTCCGCACCAGCGTGAAATTCAAACACTCCGAGCACATCTCGCCCTCATAGCCCTTCGC
>PMOP01000079.1 GCA_003161495.1 Acidobacteriota bacterium
ACGGGCCGCCCGATCAGCGACCAGTTGCACGTGGAGGAGCGCTTCCACCGTATGGATCAGAACAGCATGGAACTGACCGTGACGATTGATGATCCGAAAATGTATACCAAGCCCTGGCTCGCCATGAACAAGTTCCCGTTCCGGTTGCAGGATCCGCACAAAGATGTGACCGAAATGTATTGCTCTCCTTCCGAAATGGAGAAATACAATAAATTATTCGGCAATCCCGCGGGCGAGAACGGAGCCAAAGATCCTGCGAAATAGCCGGGGCCGGGGTGCGCGGGCATAAGGAATGCCCGCGTCCGCAAACTTAAGTTGACGCACTTTTTTTCTGGAATGGAGGTAATGGCAATGAGTCAGAGAGGAATTGGGATTCCCGCCTTGGCCGCCGCGCTTCTTAGCTTGGCCGTGCCGCTGTTCGCGCACCATGGATCTTCGGTATTTGACACCAGCAAAGCGGTCACAATGAAGGGCAGCGTGACGGAATGGGACTGGTCCAACCCTCATTGCCTCCTCCAATTTGACGTAAAGAATGAAGGCGGCCAATCGCTTCACTGGATTGCGGAAACACAAAATCCCGCGGAAATGGTCAGCCTCGGTTGGGGAAAGGCATCTTTCAAACCCGGCGATGAGGTTACCGTCAGTTTGTGGGCGGCCAAGAATGGAAAACCATTCGGGCGAGTTACCCAGGTTGCGCTCCCCAATGGCAAGACGTTTGTCACGGTCAAAGAAGGTCTGACCCCGAAGGAAATCAACGGCTCGTCGGGCGACACTAAATCGGACAGTTATCCCAAATAGTAAAAAATTGTTTGGGCCAAATTGGCCGTGTCCCGCGGAGTCGTCCCCGCATTCGTCCGACAATTCCTTCGCGTATTCCACCGCAAATTTCGCTACAATACTGGGGAAGCGAACCGAAGCAGGCGGACGAAACCATGAAAAATGTCCTGGCCATTTATCCGGGGACGTTCGATCCGGTCACCAACGGGCACCTCGATTTGATTGAGCGGGGCGCCAAGATATTTGACCGCCTGGTGGTCAGCATTTTGCGCAATCTCGATAAGGATCCGCTGTTTACGATCGACGAGCGCGCGGAGATGCTGCGCGAAGTCACGCGGCCGTGGCCCAACGTGGAAATCGACGTGTTCAGCGGGCTGCTGGTGGATTACGCGAGGCTGCGCGAAGCGAACGTGATCCTGCGCGGCATCCGTGCGGTTTCGGATTATGAGTACGAATTGCAGATGGCCATGATGAATCGCAAGCTCAATCCGCAGGTGGAAACGGTTTTCATGATGCCGGCCGTCGCGTACAGCTATCTCAGTTCGCGGCTGGTCCGTGAAATTGCGCAGCTCGGCGCGTCGATCACGAGCTTTGTTCCGCCGCTAGTCGAAGAGCGCCTGCGTGCCAAGATTCTTTAGTAGCACACGCTTTACGTGGCGCACGCTTTAGCTTGCGGGGTTTAGTCCTTGCGGCGCCTAAACCCCGCAAGCTAAAGCATGCGCCACTTAGGAAATACTCTTGCTTGACCCAAAGGAGCTCGAACCCGTGCAACTCGCTGCCCGCGTTAACCGCATTTCCATCTCGCCGACCGCCGCTGTTCTGGCGGCTGCCGAAAAACTCCGCGCCCAGGGCGTGGACCTCGCCGACTTCGGTCCGGGCGAGCCGGACTTTCCAACCCCCGAACACATCCAGCGCGCGGCGATCCGCGCGATGCAGGAAGGGCGCACAAAATACACTCCGACGGGCGGCATCGGCCCGCTGCGCGATGCGATTTGCAAATGGCACGCGGCGCAATTCGGCTCGTCCTACACGGTGCCGGAATGCGTCGTGACCGTCGGCGGCAAGCACGCGCTCTTTAATGCATTCTGCTCGTTGCTGGAAAAGGGCGACGAAGTTTTGATTCCCGCACCCTACTGGGTCACCTATCCGGATATCGTTCTCTTCACGGGCGCAACGCCGGTGACGGTGATGACCGATCCGTCCGACGGGTTTCGCCTCCGCGCCGACATGGTCGCTCGCGCCATCACTCCCCGGACGAAAATGCTGATCGTCAATTCGCCGAGCAATCCGAGCGGCGCCGTTATACCCGACGATGAATTCGAGAAAATTTACGAAGTGTGCCGCGCGAAAAATGTCTGGGTGTTGACGGACGAATGCTATTCGCATTTCGTGTACGGAAAAGGAAAACCGTATTCGCTGGCCAGCGTGCCGGGATCGAAACCGAACATCATCGTGGCCGGCTCGCTCTCCAAAACATTTGCCATGACGGGCTGGCGCATAGGCTATGCCCTTGCACCCGAGCCGCTGATCTCGGCGATGGTCAAGCTGCAGAGCCAGTCCACCTCAAACCCGACGTCGATCGCGCAATACGCGGCGCTCGAAGCGTTGACCGGACCGATGGACTCGGTGGCCGCGATGCTCGCGGAATACGCACGGCGCGGCGACCGCATCGTTTCCGGACTTCGCGCCATTCCCGGCGTCACTTGCGTCGAGCCCGGCGGAGCGTTTTATGCGTTTCCGAGCGTGGCCGCGCATCTGGGCAACGGCGTCGCGGACACGACAGCGCTGGCGAAAGTGCTCCTGGAAAAGCAGCACCTCGTGTGCGTTCCCGGCGACGCGTTCGGCACGCCTGGATACATTCGTCTGTCGTACGCCACCTCCATCGATCGCATCGAAGAGGGATTGCGCCGCCTCGAAAAATTCTTTGCCATGGCGGAAGCGGCCAGGTGAATTCGGGATCAACCCGTTTGGGGCGAGTGCCTGCGCGGCTCGCCCCGATTTTCGTGCCTCGTATCTGGGGCGCGCGCGACCTCTCCCCTCTTTTTCCCAAACTCTCCCAAGAAGCGGACCCCATCGGCGAAGCGTGGATGACGGGGGAAGAATGCGTATTTGCCACCGGAGAATTTGCGGGGCATACGCTTGGCGAGGTTTGGCCTTCCCTGCCGGAAGATTGGACCGGAACGAGCCTGCGCGGGCTGCCGCGCATTCCGCTGCTCGTGAAATTTATTTTCCCGGAAGAGAAACTTTCCGTGCAGGTGCATCCCGACGATGCGTACGCGGAGCAGCATGAATCCGCGGCGGGCGGCGTTGGAAAAACCGAGATGTGGTACGTGGTCAGCGCGCGCGACGGAGCGGCGGTGCGCGTGGGGCTGAATCCGAACGTGACGCGAGAATCTTTTCAGCGGGCCGTGGTGGATGGCAACGTGGAAAATTGTCTGGCGAGCGTGGGGGTCCGTCCAGGCGACGCGATTTTTGTGCCTGCCGGGACCGCGCACACGATTTGTCCCGGCGTGGTGCTGTGCGAAATCCAGCAGCACTCGGACATTACATACCGCGTTTTCGATTACAACCGCGTGGGGCCGGACGGCAAGCCGCGCGCCTTGCATATCCGGCAGGCGCTAGAGGTGATGAAGTTCGGCGAGTCCGCTGAGACGGGCGGCGGGCTTTGCGATCCGGTGCGCATCACGCGCGGCGCGGTCACCGAAACATTTTATGCGGCGTGCCGGCACTTCGCGGCCGAGCGCTGGGAATTTCGCGAGCGAATCGCCGCGGTCACTTCGCCGGAACATTTCGATCTGCTCATTTTTTTAGAAGGGAAAGGACGCATCGAATTTGCCGATGGCACTGAATCGTTCGGTCCGGCGGAAGTGTGGCTACTTCCCGCTGCGCTCGGCGCGTACCAGCTCGCGCCGGATTCGCCCGCGACGCTTTTGCGCGCCTACGTGCCCGACCTGAACGG
>PMOP01000152.1 GCA_003161495.1 Acidobacteriota bacterium
ACCCCGCGCTCCTTCGCCAGCGCCACAATCCCGTCGACGTCGAGATAAGCCTGCACAGGCCCCTTGCCTTCGCCAATCAGGTAGGCTTCATCCGCCTTGAATCGATGCAGGCTGAGGCGATCTTCGTCGGAATAGACGGCGGCCGTCCGGATTTTCAATTCGTTGGCGGCGCGGAAAATGCGTATCGCGATTTCTCCGCGATTCAGAGCCAGAAGTTTTTTAATCTGCATCGGTCGAAGTTTCCCGGGATTCTTCCCCATATTGATTGTAAAGCATTGGTGGAACGCGTTGGATTGCCGCGTCCGCAATCCCAATTCGTTCGCTTATTCAATCCTGGTGCTGGCCTACGACAGGGTAGGAAATCAGTTCCGGGCAACGCGGCGGTCAGATCCATCCGGCGCCAGCCGCCGAGACAGAAAGAATTACCCGGCGACAGGGCAGGGCCATCGGCTGGCCGTAAATTCTACCGCAATTTTGGGAATTCGCTTCAGGAATGAAAAGAAATCATGGGGTCTTGGATTTTCATTCCACACGCTTCTCGAAGAGAGGCCTAACGAGAGGCGTCATCGACCGCAAGCCAATCTATAGCTTCGGCAAGAGTGCGAAACACATGGATTCCATTTTCGCCATTCAGGTTGCGGTGGATTTCAAACATTCTTGTGAGTCCGAACTGGAGATCGTTCGACACCACCACGGCTCGGCGAGCATTGGGTGAAAATATATTTCTCTCGGCGAGATGACGAATTTCTTTCGAGGTGATTCGGACCGAAGTGACCTGCGTGAAATCCACAAGCTGGAAAAAGTCGGGGCTGAAATCGGGGTCACTCGTAAGTTGGTCCATGTGCATCAAAATATCCTCCGTGGTGAGGACATCGGTGCCCGAAGTCAGTACGAGCCGTCGATCTTTATCGATTTTGTAACTGGCGGGCACTTATTACCTGCTTTCGTCGCCGCAGGTCCTCCTACTTCGCCGCATCGGCAATTTACTCTTGAATGAAAGTTTACCGTTGCCGTCGTGAATCCGCAATGCAGCGGGATACCAAAGAAATCCCGGCAGCCCGTTACGGTACAGTAGGTATAATGAATCAGTCGGGGTCGCAGATTCGCCGGACGGGCGGTACCGTCCCTATGGAAGATAAAGGCCCACGTCGTCCTCGTCTTCGCTACCATACTTAGTGAGTCCCTTGCTCCGGATAAGAATTAGGGAGAAGACTGTGGCCGGTCCCTTTGCAACGCCTCCTGAAAAGCTTCTACTGCCCGTCGAGGTCATTGGAGCCGATCTTTTCGGTCAACAATTCTTCGAGCGCACCTGCACGCTTGCGATTCTCCGGAATGGAATAACTGTTTCTCTTGAACAAAAATTGGGGCCGGATTCCGAAGTCATCCTGCGTAACCCGGAAACCGGCGAAGAAGCAATCGCCTTCGTCGTTGGACACCTTCCGGAAGACAAAACTGGCAATGCTTATGGACTGGTCTTCCTGGACCCAACGGTCAATCCATGGCACATCCAATTCCCTGCCGCTGAATCGCCAAAAACGGTCCATCTCGAGTGCAGCGGTTGCCATACCGTGTGCGCACTTTCGCTATCGGATATCGAATTAGAAATTTTCCATGCCCGAAAAGAGCTGAGACGTTCTTGCGGTATCTGCAATTCGTTCATGGCCTGGAGGGAGACGAGCCGTGAAATTACGGAGAAAAGGCCGGGCGGCGCGCTGCCAAGTCGGAATCCAAATCCAGGCGCCGCCGCGTCTCCCCTCGAGGAACGCCGCAGGAATAGGCGCGCGGGAATGAAAGCGGTGGCTTGCATTCGATATTCCGGACTGGAAGTTGTCGTGGCCTGCGAAGATATTTCCAAAGGCGGTTTCCGATTCACTAGTCGCAGAGAGTATCTTAAAGGGACCCGAGTGGAAGCTGCCGCTCCGTACACCAAATTCAGCACCAACATATTTATTCCGGCCGCCATTATCTACTCCCAAAAAATACCGGGTGGAAGATTCCGGCAGGGCGTGACCTACATTAAGAGTCGCATGCCGATCGGCTGGAATCCGTAAAATGGGAACAGTGCAAGGGCTGAGCTTCACCACGTGCGATTCGGGCACTCCGGTGAGATAATGGGGTTAGCGTGCGGGAGGATTATGATGGGCATTGTCTCCAATAGCGTTATTGTCCAAGACCCGGAAATCCATAGCGGGGATCCTGTTTTTCGCGGCACACGCGTCCCTTTTCAGACATTACTCGATTATTTGGAAGGCGGCGAAACGCTTGATAATTTTTTGGAGCATTTCCCCGGTGTCACGCGAGAGAGCGCGATTGCCGCGCTTGAAGAGGCCAAGTCGCTGGTCCTGGCCCGCTTCAGAAGATGAGAATCCTCATAGATGAATGTCTCCCTGCTCCTATCGCTGATTCTTTAACCCCGTTCGGCCACGAATGCAAGACGGTCCGCGAAATTGGCCTCGGCAGTAAGAAGAACGGCGAACTCCTCGCGCTCGTTGACGGGAAGTGGGACGTCTTGCTTACTAACGACAAGAACATCAAATACCAGCAAAACATGACAGGCCGAACAATCTCTATCCTAATCCTTTCCTCGAATTCCAATCGGCTAACCGATATGCTTCCGCTAATCCCTGCATGCGCACGAGCTCTCATTTCTATCCAGAGCGGTCAAATTATCGAGATTGGGCCTAACCCTGAATAGGAAAAACTTGCGGAAGTCAGCGCGTCATCCGAATCTAGATCACCCCGGATTCAACTGTTTTTGGGTCTCGCAGGAAGGGCTAAACAATTGTCCCGTTTGTATGGCTCACTTGCGCTTCCACGTACGCCAGTCACGCTCCGTGGCGTGAAGCATGGCTTTGGCAGCTTTGTGAAGCCAGTTGCCGGGCCGCTTTGCGAGGTCGCGCTTGATCGCGGAAATGGCGCGGGGCGTGCCGAAATGGATGTTGGCGGTTTCCCAGCCCATGGAATAGAGCAGGCGTTCCTCGTCCCGGCTAGCGGGAAGAGATGCTAATTCGATGCGCGAGCAGTCCGGAGCGAGCCGGCGCAAAAGCCAGCCGTCGTAGGGATGCACGAATGGATCAGGAACGCGGACGGCGCGGTCGAGAATCCTTCCGTAGCGGGTGCGTTGATCTTTCGCCGGTATGCCTCGCGCCCACACGCAGGCTGAAGGCGTCAGCTCCTTGGCCTCTCGCGCAACGTAACATCCGTGCCACTTGCCGAGCAGCACCACGCGAGCGTGCCCCAAACTTCCTAATCCGGACATGCGCCGCTTCTTCTCGCATGGCATGGAGCGATCGGGGAGAAGTTTGCGAAGTTCAGCTTCCACATGCCCCGGCAGCCGAGCTTGCGATTTGGAAAGCCGCTCCAATTTTTGCCAGAACACGGTGGCGTCGCGCAAACGATTGAGCGCGATTTTGCGCAGCCATCGATGATTTTCGGCCAGCACAAATGGACTTCCCCCGTCTTTCAACGCGTCGCGGTACCCCTCCAGAATCGCGTCGCTTGCTTCCCGCGGGCGAATGTCAAGGTGTTGCTCGACGGCGGCCGCGTAAGCGCTGGTGGCGAGGCGCACAAGGTCCATGGTGTAAGGCATTGTGTACACTTCGTCAAAATCATTGATGCCCCAAATCAGCCGTCCTTCCGTGTCCCGCCAGGTCCCGAAATTTTCAAGGTGCAAATCGCCCACGGCCAGGAGCGCAGGCGCTTTCGCGGCCTCTCCGGCAACCTCGCGCCAAATCTGGACCCACCGGTAAAACGTCGCGCGCAGAAACGGAAAAAGCCCGAGCGTCATCTGCGTATGTTTGTACGAAAGCCCGCGACGATCCAAAGGGATGCAGGAGGCCGCCCACTTTTCATAACTCGCCGTCGCTTTGTGAATATTCATTTGTGCGAAGTTATACCGGAAGTTCAATCACCAAAAATCCGATCGATCTGGCCGCCTTGCATAATCTTCGGTCGGCGCAAATAAAGTTTCTTCTAGCGGGGCGCTCCTCGCACCAAATCATCGCCGCCGCGAGCTGTAAGCTGTCCGCGGCTCGCAGCGTATATTCATCGAGCAGACGCAAAGCCAATTCACGAAGCTGATCGCCGGGAAGCAATTCCCTCCAACCTCGTCCCAACATTGCAAGACGCGCCACCGCCCCTTTCTTCCCGGCGTCCGTGATCGCTTTTTCGCGATGGAGCCGGCAAATCGCGCTGTGAATTTCCACCGAACTTCCCCACCAGACCACAGGCGCGAATTTCTTAATATGAAATTGCGCGGCAGTGGTCGCGCTTTCCTGCACACAGAGCGGTACGAGCGCGCTGGCATCCCAGAACGCGGTCGCCTTTTTCACTCTTCTTCTCTTTCCGCGATTACGGCTTGAATGGCCTTGTGTCCAGAAACCTTTCCGGTCGGAATTTTCAGCAGCGCTTTCGTGTTCAGTCGCGCCTTCGGCAGACGCAGTTTGCCGCCCGCGACCAGAATCAGATCCTGATCGTCGGCGTCTTCCGCCGAAAACGGAACCAGCTTGGCCACGGGAAGATTGCGGTCCCGGATCACCACCTCTTCGCCGCTCTTGGCGAAAGTAAGGTACTTGCTCAAGCGGTTCTTCAGTTCCGCCACGTTCACACTGCGCACGGAGGCCTCCATTCATCATGGCTATTATAGCCATGTTTGCCCGCAAGGGGAAGCTTCCGTCCTGCCGCATGGCGGGAAGAGTCAGCCGCGGACGGCTTTCATAAATGCGATTGGAGACAGGTAAACGGTCGATACGGAAAAGCATCTGGACGCGAAACCAAAAATAAAATCGTTTCCATCCATAACGACGATTTCTTTGTACCGGCCGGTTGGGATAGGATAAGCCCGCAATTCAGGGGCCTCTCATTTATGCCGCCAGACCTCGGATTGAATGACCCTCTCCTCTTAAACCAATGGTTTGCGCTCGCTTGGACTTCCTCCCTGCCGGAAAATAAATTGCAACCCGTGCGCGTGCTTGGCCGGGATCTCGTCTTATGGCGAACGAGCGATGCCGTGCACGCCTGGAAAGATTTGTGTGTGCACCGAGGAGCGAAGCTTTCGCTGGGAAGGATTTGCCGGCGTGAAGGCGGCGAATGCATCATCTGCCCTTATCATGGCTGGGAATACAACTTCGCCGGTGAATGCGTGCGAATCCCCGCGCATCCGGATCAGGCGCCTCCTTCGCGCGCTCATGTAGATCGGTTCGTGGTCCAGGAAAAATACGGCCTCGTCTGGGTGTGTTTGGGCAAACCCGTTGGAGATATTCCTTCGTTCCCCGAAGCAAGCATGCCTGGATTCCGCCTGATTCCGACGGGGCCATACGAATTCCATGCGCAGGGACCTCGCATTATTGAAAACATTCTCGATCTCGCACACTTGCCCATCGCCCACGCGGGCCTGCTTGGCGATCCGGCGAATGCGGAAATCGGCGAATACACGGTCACAACCACTGCGGAAGGAATCGTCGCACGCGACATTCCTCTATGGCAGCCCGATCCCGACGGCACCGGCCGCTCCGCCAAAGTTCATTACACATTCTGGGTGGAACGCCCATTCACCACGCGCCTGACGAAGAACCACCCCACGCAGCACTTTTCTATTCTGGTTGCCGTTACGCCGGTCGACGCGGAGAACAGCGTGGCCTGGGTGTTAATCGCCATGGACTATGCGCACGATGTCCCGGAGGAAGAATTGCGCCAATTCCAGGATAAAGTGACGGCGCAGGACATCCGCATCGTCAATTCCCAGCGTCCTGAATTGCTGCCTCTCGATCTGCAATCCGAATTGCATTTGCGATCCGATCAAATCGCCATCGCCTACCGCCGATGGCTGAAGCATCTCGGCCTGCAATATGGAATCTCATGACAATGACGTGAGGCTTTCTCCATCTCTAGCTCTGTCCAAATCGCGGAGAGCACCGGACCGCGATGGTTTGTCGCGGGCGATCTCGACGGATTCTTCGGTTTATTTTTCAGCGGCTTTCCCGACCTGCTGCTGATCGCCAGTCTCACGCCGCTTTGCGGTCTCCCTCAACAATTGGTCACCGGCCGCATTTTACCGGCGGTGGCGTTTTCCATCCTTTTCGGCAACTTGTTCTATGCCTGGCAGGCGCACCGGTTGGCGCGTCTTTCCGGCCGCGACGATGTGACCGCGATCCCCTTCGGCATCAATACTCCCACGATTTTCGCCTACATTTCCCTGATCATGCTTCCTGTCTACGAGCGCACGCATGACGCAAATCTGGCCTGGCACATGGGAATTTTCGCGAGCCTCGTGAGCGGCATCGTGCAATCCGCAAGCGCGTTCTGCATCGATTGGCTGCGCCGCACCACGCCTCTCGCCGCGCTGCTCTGCCCCTTGGCGGGCCTGGCGCTGGCTTTTCTCTGCCTGGGATTTATTTTTGGAATTTTTCAGACGCCGGCGGTGGCGCTGCTGCCCGCGGTGATTCTGCTTGCAACGTACGGTTCACGAATGCGCCTGCCTTGGCGCATTCCGTCGGGCCTCGTGGCTATGGTAGTCGGCGGCATCCTCGTCATGCTTCTCAGGGTTTTCCATTTGTACCATCTGCCCCCGCAGCCGCCGCTTCTTCCTCCGGGAATTTATTTGCCCAGGCCGGTGAACCTGTACCGGATTATCGTAACCGGCGAAGGCTGGCGGTACGCGTCCATTTTTTTGCCCCTGAGTTTGCTCGACACCATCGTTTCTCTTCAGATATTGGAAAGCGTCAAGCTGGCCGGCGATGACTATCCGACTAAACCGTCCCTGCTGGTAAACGGATTGGCGACGCTGGTAGGCGCGGCCCTGGGCAGCGCGTTTCCTACCACTCTCTATATTGGCCACAACGCGCATAAAGCCAACGGCGCAAGAATCGGGTATTCCATTCTGGGCGGTGTAGCCAGCGCCGCGCTCTGCTTGACGGGACTAGTTCCCGCGGTATTGCGTTTCATCCCGCTGGAAGTGGTCGCATTTGTTGTGGTCTGGTTCGGCCTGGCGATGGTCGCGCAAGCATTTCAGGAGGTTCCCGCTACACACACCGTCGCGATTGCCTTGGGAATTGTGCCCATGCTGGCGCAGTGGGTCACGCAAATCGTGGATCTGGCCATCCGCAAATCAGGCGCCGATTGGATGTCAGTCGCCCCACGGTTCGGCGGCGAACTGGCGATTTACGGCATGATCGCGCTCGGCCAGGGAGCGCTGCTTGTGTCGATGATCTGGGCCGCCGCGCTCGTGTGGATCATCGAGCGCCGCTTCCTGCAAGCATCCGCGTGGATGCTGGTTGCCGCTGCCCTGTCCTGCTTCGGCTTGATCCACGCGTACCAACTGAGCCCGCAAGGCATCGAAAATCGCCTCGGCTGGTGGGTCGCCCCGGAATTCACCCTGAGCTATCTTGCGGCGGCGATATTTCTTCTAGCCTGTTACGCCTATGCGCGAAACACGCCCACGGCATTTGTAAATTAAAGTGAATTGAAAAAGAGATGCGCGCATAATTGGAGTGGACTATTTTATGTGCCGATTATGAAGACCAATATCACCGTCAAGCTTGACTCCGAACTGCTCCGTCAAGCACGAATCATGGCCGCAGAGGAAGGCACTTCAATAAGCGGTTTCCTCGTTTCAAAGCTTGAGGAACTTGTCCGTCAACGCAAAAGCTACGCTCGATCCAAGAAGCGCGCCTTGGCTCGCCTGCGCAGTTGTACACATCATGGTTGGGTCCGCCCCGCCTCCCGAGACGAACTTCACGAGCGATAAAGCGTTCGCGCCTCGATTTAATTCCAAAGATTCAGATCGATCCGCTTCTCATTTGCCCGGCTGCATTCCCGCAGCCTTGTATGC
>PMOP01000076.1 GCA_003161495.1 Acidobacteriota bacterium
TCTACCACTGAGCTACGCCCCTGTGGCATTACTGGACTTGTACCTGAGAAACTACCACTCCGAGCGCCTCTGCAATATCTTCCAGCTTGATGCTTTTTTGATGGAGCCTGATCACAAAGGTAAGTCGCAAGTCGTGCCAGTCAAACCAAATGATATTAGCATCTTTCAGCGTGCTCGCAAACCAAGTCGGTCGAATTACGATGAGGATTTCCAGCCTTCTGGTTCTAATTCTTCTAAACAATCGCGGGCTTGGACTGCTGGAAATTTTTTCCAGTGAAAAAGAATATTTATGGGAACAAATTTCAAGCGTCGTCTATTGCCATGCGGAATAGACCGGCTTGCCCACCATGAGCGCGGGATTCGCGCCGGCACGCGGGCGGAATTTCTCGGCTCGGCCGTTATTGACTTCGGCGAGGTAGAGATTTCCATCCTGGTCGACGCTCATTCCGTGCACATTCCACAGTGCGCCGGGCCAATCGCCCTCGCTGCCCCATTCATAAAGAAGGTGGCCATCCATATCGAACTTGATGATCTTTGCGGTCGAGCCGTCGGCAATCCAGAGGTAGCCGTCGGCTCCTTTGTAAAGAAACTGCGGCGTAGAAGGCTTGCCGGTGGTCCACTGGTCGAGGAACTTGCCGTTTTCGTCGAAGATCTCGATGCGATGGTCGGAGCGGTCGGTGACGAAAACGCGGTGGCGGGGAATGTCAAACACCACGCCGTGCACGTCGTGGAAAGTGCTCGGGCGGGTGTCATCCGGGGGCATCGAGGGCTGGCCCCAGGTCATCAGGTAGTTGCCGTCCTTGTCAAACTTCACGACGCGCGTGTTGCCGTAACCGTCGGTCACGAACATAGTGCCATCGGGAAGCCAGTTGATAAACGTGGGCCGGTTGAAATGCTTCTCATCATTGCCGGGCTGGTAAGGCGTGCCCAGCGTTTTCACCAATTCTTTTCCGTCGTGCGTGAATTCATAGACGGCATGGCCTTGATCGTCCACCACCCAGATATGCTTTTCCGGATCGTAAGGATTCATGGTGATAGAGTGGGGTCGCCGCAACATCTTGTCCCATTTCGTCCAGTCTTCGATGATGTTTCCATTCGCATCGACTACGACAATGCAGTGCTCCCATCGAGCATCCACGCCAAGTGTTCCTTTCCAGACGGGATTTCCAGCGGACGTAACCGGCCCTACCGAGGCGTTGCGCCACGGCACCTGAGCGACCGGGAATGAGAGGCTGGGCCCAACCGAAGGGTAAGCGACTTCTTCCGGGCGCTTCAGGTTGGGAATTTCCCCGCGCTCCAGAATGAAGACGCGATTTGGATTTTCGGCGAAGACACTTTCGACTGCGCCATACGTCCATTTTTCATGGCCTGGCAGCGCAGTGATGGGTTTTGGCCAGTTCGGATCCACTTCGTAGGGGCCGTCCACGTCCTGCCCCACGCGCTGACCGGCCAGCGCCGCAAATCCATATCCCGGCTTGGCTTGTGCCTGCACGGAAATCATTCTGCTGGTAACGACAGCGCCTGCCAAAAATCCAATCGTGGTCACGGCCAAAAGGATTAGCGTAAGTGTGCGCCTGGGCATTGAATTCATCTCCTAATAAAATCTCACGTAGAGCCTGATGCGTGGAATGGGCAGGAGACAATATACACCCGGCTAATTACATTCGTCCCGAAACGTGGCAACAAATGGCGTGACAAGCCCAGGAGTCAGGCCGGGATACGAACGCGCGGGCGCTTGCGTTTCCACTCGTAATCCTTGCGCAACAGGGATTGATGTTTCTTGCACTGCGCGCAGATCTCGGCGAAGGCGATTTTCACGCTGGCGAGCACATCGGATCCTTCTCCCGTGGCGTGCAGCGTGCCTGTGGGCAGCGAGAGATTGACGGTAAACGTGTAGCTTTCCTTTCGAGCATGCTTCTCAATATCGGCATGCAACAGGACCAGGTCCGGTTCATAACGCTTAAGCAGCTTCTCCAGCTTGGCCACTTGCCGCTGGGTTTCCTTTTCAACGGGCTCGCGCCATTCTTCATGAGCATTGCGAATCGTAAGTTTCATGGCAAAACCTTTCCGGGAAATTAGTGGGAGGGGGTGCGATTGGCGATTCGATCCGCAAGCGCATAGGCAAATTCAGAATAACAATTCGCCAACGGAGTTGCAAATTGAGGGTTCCCTTGCGGCAACCGGAACTGTCGAACTCAGGTGACCATGAAAACTTCGCGGCTACTTCTTGAAGAGGTTTTCAAAGGCCTGACGAGCGTCGAGAGGCCGTGAAACGCGTTCCGGCGAAGCCGACTGGCTCGATGGCGGAGCCGACGGCGCGGTATCTTTTTCAATCGTCGTGCGAAATTCGTAGAATGTGCAATCGTTTACCTGATCCTTTCGCGCGATGCGCTCAGGAACAGGCTTCATGCATTCAAAACGCGCCGCGGTGTCAAAGTAAGCGCACTGCTTGCAGCAATGCAGCTCGAACGCGCAGCGCGGGCACTTCCCTTTCGGATCAAAACCCTGCTGCAGTACGGCGCCGCAATTCGAGCAGCGCGCGCGCGTAATCGTGCCAACCATGCGCGGCGTTCGCGGCCCGATCTGCTCCTGCCTGGGATGACCTTCGTGGTGCGGACGTTTTTCTTTTTTTTGGGGCTCGTCGGAACTCTGGTAGCCCCTATGCTTATACTTCCGGTCCAAGGAAACCTCCGGGGGGATGCTCAATCATATTCTGTATCGGAACATGCAAGTCGAATATTGAGCGAAGCTGTTGAAATCCCTAATCATCAAAAATCGTTGGTTGCGGCTCAAAACAATTCGCGGGCTGCTGCTTACGATCCGCGGACCCACAAGCGCGCCAATCCTTCCGCGCGTAAATCCGGCTGCAAAAATTTCCGTGGCGTTCCGGAATCGGAGAGAATCGCTTCGGCGGCCAAGTAACCGCTGCGGACGGCTCCCTCCATTGTGGACGGCCAGCCGGTCAATGTCCAGTCCCCTGCGAGAAATAATCCCGAAAAGGGACTCCTCTGCTCGGGGCGCCACCGGTCGGAACCCGGCGCGGGAGAAAACGTCGCGGACATTTCCTTGACGACGGTTCCCTTCACGAGGGTTGCCGCGCGAGTTGCAGGTAGCACATCGCGCAATTCTTCGAGACACAGCGCGATAATTTC
>PMOP01000054.1 GCA_003161495.1 Acidobacteriota bacterium
CACGCTGAGACTCCTCTCAAGGGTTGAACTTTTGAACGATTGGAAATGGGCGGCCCAGGCCAAAGGCTCGGGTTGTAATCTTCAGACCGGGAGGGCCTTGCCTTCTTTTATATTCGTTGCGATCCACTTTGGCGGCGATGGAACGGACTAGATCGATATCGAAACCACATTGGGTGACAATTTCTTCCGGGCTCTTTAGCTCTTCAATATAGGCTTTTAGGATTCGATCCAGAACCTCATATGGAGGAAGGGAATCCTGATCGGTTTGATTCGGACGAAGCTCGGCGGAAGGCGGTTTTTCGACCGAGGATCGGGGGATGAGTTCCCTATCGCGATTGATTAAACCGGCGAGCGCGTACACCATCGTTTTGGGTACGTCCGACAGCATTGCCAGGCCGCCGGCCATGTCTCCGTAGAGAGTGCAATACCCTACCGCCATTTCCGATTTATTTCCGGTGCTGAGAACCATGGAGCCGAATTTATTCGATAGCGCCATCAGAAAATTCCCGCGGACCCGAGCCTGAAGATTTTCCTCGGCCACGTTTTCCGGCCTTCCGCGAAAGGCATCGGCAAGCGCGGTTCGATAGGATTGAAAAACATCGGTGATGGGCAGAGTCAGAAATTCGATGCCCAGATTTTCCGCGAGCTGCCGGGCGTCGGCGCGGCTACCTTCGGAGGAATAGGGGCCGGGCATGGAAACGCCCAACACATTTTCGCGGCCCAACGTCGCCACAGCGATGGCTGCCACCACGGAGGAATCGATGCCGCCGCTGAGGCCGACTACCACGGCGCTGAAACCGGATTTGCAAACGTAGTCGCGCGTGCCGCAGATAAGCGCCTGAAGAACCAGATCGAGTTCGGTCGCGGGCTGCGCGTGCACGTCCCCGGTGTTGGTGTTGGTGTCAAAAAGAACGAGGTCTTCCGCGAAGGAGCTGGCTTGAGCGGGGATTCGGCCGTCAGGAAGGACAACGATGCTGTCTCCATCGAAGACTAAACTGTCATTCCCGCCGACCTGGTTGACGTAGATAACAGGGCGCCCGTGCGTCTTTGCCAGGGAGCGCAACATGTCCAGGCGTAGGGCTCGTTTATCGATTGTGTAGGGAGAGCCAGAGATATTGATGATCAGGCTGGCGTGCTTGGCAATCAGTTCGGCGACCGGATCTCGTTCGTAGAGGGGTTTGGCCCAGAATGTTTTATCGTTCCAGATATCTTCGCAGACCGTGATGCCCAGGTTTTGGCCGCCGAAGGAGAAAACGTTTTGCGTTGCCGCGGGCTGAAAATATCTGGATTCGTCGAACACATCGTAGGTGGGGAGCAACATTTTGTGCTGGATGAATTCGATTTTCCCATTTGCCAGCAGGGCCGCGGCATTGGCAGCGGACTTTCCGGTCGACCCTGAAGCGCGCGCGGCGTATCCGACGATGGAGGGAATCGGGAGTTGCTTTGCGAGGCATGCCAATTCCCTTTCGTTCCGGTCGATAAATTGAGGGCGCTCGATCAGATCCATGGGCAGGTATCCGCAGAGGCAGAGCTCGGAGAATACCGCCAGGTCAGCGCCCCGCTCAGCGGCGCGGCGCGCAAAATCCAAAATTTTGGCGGAATTGCCGGCGAAGTCGCCGACGGTGGGATTCAATTGCGCGAGAGCGATTTTCATGAGCGCCCTATAGAATACGGGGCACGGTCGCGCATTGCAATGCGTGCGCCTTGTTCCGTGCTGCGTTAAGGATAAAAAATGGGCCTTCGCGAGAAATCGCAAAGGCCCATCGGCAAACACTTCCGAATCGAGAAAGAGCGGCGGCGTTCTTATACGCTGAACGAGCTGCCACAGCCGCAGGTGCTCTTGACGTTCGGGTTATTAAACTTGAAGCCAGCACCTTCCAGCGTTTCGATGTAATCGATGGAAACGCCTTCGAGGTACATTTCGCTCATCTGATCGACGAGGACCTTGAGTCCGTCGAATTCATAGACGTTGTCGGTGGCGTTTTCCGAATTCTCAAACGCCATGTGATAGCTGAAGCCGGAACAGCCTCCGCCCACGACGGCTACGCGAAGAGCAATAGGCGCGGGGGTCTGCTGGCCCATAATTTCTTTTACTTTCGTTGTCGCCACTGGAGTAACTGTAATCATTTCAGTATTTTCACTCCCTGCCGGTTTCGGCGATATTTCTTCCAAAAACATTATAACACAGGTTGCAAGTGGTCTGTCTTTTGCTTTTTGGTCGCCCTGCATCCTTCCAATACATTCGATGCCGTAGGAGGTTAGAAGGTTCGGGTGTCGAAGGCCACTGTGCCGCCCCTTGCGGGGCTCTCTACTTCATTTCTATGAGTTCCCCACCACTGGCGTGGTGGGCTACGGTATTTCGTCCCTTCGGGACTCTTTGCGTGGCGCTCGAAACAGTACCCGATAAGCAATCACATATGAAGCAAGAAACTCCCAACTATGGATTATGAGGGACGATGGTATACGAGTGTTGGATGCATTATTTCGACAAGTTGTGGGCGTTACTTTAAAATGATGGAAACTATGACTCATAAAATTACTCTTCTTCCTGGAGATGGAATCGGGCCTGAAGTCGCGAACGCGGCCACGCAGATTGTGGAGGCTTCGGGGGTTTCGGTGGAATGGGAAGTGTTTGCTGCGCCGCTTAAGGACGGCAAACGCGTGGGGGAATTTCCGCGCGAGCAGGCGGTGGAATCGGTTCGGCGGACGCATGTGGCGCTGAAGGGACCAATGGCGACGGCTGTCGCAGAGGGGCCTCCGAGCATCAATGTGGCGCTGCGCAAGGAACTCGATCTCTATGCCAACCTGCGCCCGGTGCGCAACGTTGCCGGTGTTTCTTCGCGCTGGTCGGGAGTAGATCTGGTTATCGTGCGGGAGAATACAGAGGATCTTTACGCGGGGCTTGAACACACGGTGGTTCCCGGCGTTGTGGAAAGCCTGAAGATCATCACGGAGTATGCTTCGACGCGCATCGCGCGGTTCGCCTTTGAATACGCGCGCAAAAATGGACGCAAGAAAATCCATGCGATCCACAAGGCCAACATTATGAAACTTTCCGACGGACTTTTTCTGAGTTCGATTCGGGTAGTGGCCGCAAAATATCCGGACATCGAGTACCACGAATTAATTGTGGACAACACGTGCATGCAACTGGTGATGAATCCCGCGCAGTTTGACATGCTGCTTCTGCCGAATCTTTATGGGGACGTGGTCAGCGATCTTGCCGCGGGACTTGTGGGGGGATTGGGCGTGGTTCCGAGCGGCAATATTGGAGACGTGGCGGCATTGTTTGAAGCGGTTCATGGGACGGCTCCGGACATTGTTGGAAAAGGGATCGCCAATCCTACGGCGATCGTGATGTCGGCGGCGATGATGCTGAATTATTTGAATGAGATCGAGGCTTCGCGACGCATTCTTGGCGCTCTAGACAAAGTTTATCGCGCGGGAAAACACACTACGCGCGATGTGGGCGGTACGGGGACTACGCAGGAGTTTACTCGGGCTGTCATTGCGGAAATGGCGTGATAGTGGCGTATGCTTCAGCTTGCGGGGTTTCGTAAATCCAAAACAAAACCCGCAAGCTGAAGCATGCGCCACTTAAAACCCGGCGGGGCGCTCGGCGGTTACATTGAAAATTTTCTCTAGCGCTAAACCTGCGCGGCCTAATGTTCCTTCCTCAAAGAGACGGCCGATCAGAGTGACGCCGTGAGGAACGCGGCGCGGCGGCGTGAATGTTGGAAGCGGTTTGCTGGGGTCCGGCGCCCAGTCGCTTCGGGCCGTGGATACTTCTACAAAACCTGCGCGCAAGGTGAGCGACGGATGACCCGTAAAATTGCCAATGGTGAGCATTTCATCGCGCAGCGAAGGCACGAGTAGCAGGTCAACGGTGGAGAAAACTCGAGCCATTTCCATGGCGACGCTGCGGCGGAACCGGTCGGTCTGCACGAAGTCTACTGCCGAAAGAAAACGCGACTGGCGGAAAAAGTTGGGCCACGCGTCGGGAACCTGAACTTTGAGCTGATCCACACCGTGACTCAGTGTGAGCTCTTCAAAGGCAGCGGCCGATTCGGCAAAGAGGATCAGGTTCATCGAATCATAAGGCCAATCCGGAATTGACACTTCAACCGGGACCATTCCGGCCTTATGAACCGCATCCAGGGCATTGCGGTCCACGTCAGTTGCGGGATTCTCCTTCATCCATCCGGGAAAATAGCCCACACGCAGGCCTTGCACGCTCGCGCCGGAGTCGAAGTCCAGCTTGCTGGGCACGCTCGACAAATCGCCGGCATCTGGCCCGGAGATGGCGCGCAACACCAGCATGGCGTCCCCGACGCTGCGAGTCATCGGGCCAAGCTTATCCAGCGACCAACACAGCGTCATGGCCCCGGTGCGTGGCACGCGGCCGTAAGTGGGACGCAATCCCGTAATACCGCAGCGCATGGAAGGGCTTACGATGCTGCCCTCGGTCTCGCTTCCGATTGCGAATCCTACAAGCCCGGCAGAAGTGGCGGCCCCGGGGCCCGCGCTGGATCCCGACGATCCTTCTTCGAGGAGCCACGGATTCATCGTTTGCCCGCCGAACCAGATGTCGTTGAGCGCCAGAGCGCCCATGCTGAGCTTGGCAACGAGCACCGCGCCCGCGTCATTGAGGCGTTTCACAACGGCGGCGTCGGCGGTGGGAATACGGTTCCGAAAGGGCTCGGCTCCGTAGGTGGTTGCGATTCCAGCCGTGTCGAGGAGATCCTTGCCGCCCCAGGGGATGCCGTGCAGCGGGCCGCGGTACTTCCCTGCCGCGATTTCGTTGTCGGCTTTTTTGGCTTGTTCGAGGGCGTGTTCTCGCGTCAGCGTAATCACGCAGCGCAGCTTGGGATCGAACTTCTCCAACCGGTCCAAATAAATTTGCGTGAGCCGCTCGGAGGTTAGCTTGCGCTGTTCGATCCAGCGCGACAGATTGGTCAGCGGAGAGAAAGCAATATCGTCATCCTTTTCCGGCAAGGCGCCTGGGTCAGCAGTTTTAAAAATAAACCGATCGTGCTCCGGGCCGCGCTTTTCGCCAGGCAGGACCGGATCCCAATGCGACCAAGGCGCCAGCGTTGCGTCCAGCGCAACTTTTCGAGGTCCCGTGCGCCGTTCGTAAACCGAGGCCAGATTCATCCGCCAGGTCCGAGCCGCCATGTCGAGTTCCGCGCTCGTCAAGTTAACCTGCACGAGCTTTTCGGCTTCGACAAACGTGGACGTTGATACTTCAGGGCCGGCCGGCGGCGAAGTGCCGAATGCGGGCGGCGCTCCGGGAGGAATTTCCGCGGCGGATTTTTGTGTTTTGCTCCGGCATCCCGCGGCTGCTCCGAGCAACGCGAGCGAGGAATGTTTCAGGAATTGCCTGCGCGATTTGGACATTGAGCCTCCGAAAGAATCAGTGACTGGTGACTGGTGACTAGTGACTGTTGAAAAACCGTACGCGCACCACTGTCGATATAGCACAAAATGTTTTGCTTTTCACGAATCACAAATCACGATTCACGAATCACCAGTCACCAGTCACTAGTTACCAGTCACTCGTCACCAGTCACCAGTCACAACACCTCGTCCTTCGTTTCGTGCGCGGCCAGAAGCCCGGCGAATGTCAGGGCCGCAGCGCCGGTGAGATAGTAACCCACGTATTGCAGGCCGTAGTTTTTGGCGAGCCACGTGGCAATGTAGGGCGCGAGCGATGCGCCGAAAATGCCGGCGAAGGTGAACGTCAGCGAGCTGCCGGTGTAACGCACCGATGTCGGAAAAAGTTCGGACAGCACGGTGCCAAGCGGGCCATACGTCAGGCCCATCAACGACAGGCCCAACGTCATCATCAGCACCGCGCCCGTCGTGCCGGCGAGAAACATGGGCGCCATGATCAGCCCGAACGCGCCAATCGCCGCGGTGATCCAGAGGAGCGTGATGCGCCGTCCTCTTTCGGCCAGCAGCGCTCCGATCGGAATAAAAATCGCAAAGAAATCGATGGCGAACAATTGCATCACGAGAAATTTCTGGCGGCTGTAGCCGAGCGCCGTTGTGCCCCAGGACAACGCAAAAACCGTCATCAAATAAAAAAGTACAAAGGTTGCAAGCGCGACGAGCGTGCCGACGAAAACCGTTCCGGGATGTTCGCGGAACACGGTCAGCATCGGCACCTTCACGCGTTTTCGCCGGCTGAGAGCATCGCGGAACACGGGCGTCTCGGTGATCGTCAACCGCACGTAGAGGCCGACGAGCACGAGCGCAGCGCTTGCAAGAAACGGTATGCGCCAACCGAACGCAAAGAATTGTTCGTCGGTGAGCCACCTCGAGAGCGCCAGAAATATTCCTCCGGAAAAAAGGAATCCGGCCGGCGCGCCCAGTTGCGGAAACATTCCATACCACGCGCGTTTCCCCGGCGGCGCATTTTCAATCGCCAGCAGCACCGCGCCGCCCCACTCTCCACCGAGCCCCAATCCCTGTCCGAATCGAAAAAACGCGAGCAACGCCGGCGCGGCTACGCCGATCGAGATGTACGTTGGCAGCGCGCCAATCGCGACTGTGGAAACCCCCATGGTGAGCAGCGCCGCAACCAGTGTCGCTTTGCGTCCGACGCGATCGCCGAAATGCCCGAAAAGAGCCGAGCCGATCGGCCTCGCAAAAAAAGCAATCGCAAATGTCGCCAGCGAAGCGAGCGTGGCGGAAGCGGGATTGGACGAAGGAAAAAATAATTTGGGAAAGACAAGTACGGCAGCAGTGGCGAAAATATAGAAATCGAAAAATTCAATTGTGGTGCCGATCAGGCTGGCAAACAGGACCTGCGCGGGCTTGTTGATACCCGCGTTCGTGCCAGGGAAGCTCTCGCCTATCGCAACGCCGATGTCGGAGGGTTCGCGCAACGCAGCCCAGCTTACAACAAATCGGGCCAAATTCAGATTCCGGATTGTCGCATCGTCGGAAACCGGCTACTGCCTCTCGACCCGTGGCGTGAACGAGTCGAGGAGCAGTCGGCAGAAAAAACACGCCGTTCTCTTATTTCTCTCGCGTCGGTTCCCAGCGCAGGCCAAGAGAGACTGTCGGCTGATAATACTCGCGCTGGATCATGTACTGCGAACTGCCCTGATAAAACCCGAAGACTTCGTTGTTAAGATTCAGTGCCGATACCAGTGCGGTAAACCCGTGGTTCAGTCGAATGCTGCCCTGGGCGTCGACCTGGACGTGCGTGTAGAAGTAGAAGTCGCTCAGCGGCCCATTGATTCCACCCGGCGTACCGTCCGTGTATTGATAAAGCTGGATATTCGCCTGGTTAAAGGAAACTCCCAAACGCAGGGAGACGCGCCCGCGGTCATACGTCGGGCTAATGTTGAACGCGTTTGGAGAAGTTCGCGGCAGCATGGGATGGTCAGAGCGATTCGGGATCCCGAATGCCCTTGATTGCGTGAAACCATAGTTCGCGGACAAACCAAGCCCGCCCCAAACTCCCGGCAGAGATGAAAAGTGTTGCAGGTAAGCAACTTCGATCCCGGTGAGCCATCCATGTCCCGCATTGACTGGCTGGGATTCCTGATAATTGCCCGTCAGTCCGCCTGGCGGAGTGCACTGCAAGCAGTCGGTTTGGGTGGTCACGATCGGGTCATGGAGATACTTATAGAAGTACCCGACCGAGAAAACCCCGAACGTGCTGAAGTAGTGGTCGTACAGGACATCAACGTCATCCCCGGTTTCCGCCTTCAGGTTCGGATTGTCGAGCTGAATCGCAAACGGGAATGTGCCATTGCCGTTCGTGCTGATCTGGATGGCTTCGGCAATGTCCTGCGGATCGGGCCGGGAGAGTCCGCGAGCATAAAAGAAGCGAACGTTGTCGTTCGGAGTCACAGCGAACTTAAGCGCTGCGCTTGGCAACAGTGTGATGTACGAGCCTGTAAAATTGTTCGGGCTGATGGTATTCGCGACATTGTTGAATAGGAAATTCGTTCCGTTCTCACTGGTGGCCTCCACCCGCAATCCAGCGATCAGCCGCACGCGGCTGGAGAGGTCGACGGTGCCCATGACGTAGCCGGCACTCACCTTCTCGATCAGATCATATTCCTGGCCGTCCGTTCCCTGCGTGCTGCTGGAATCAAATAGGGTCGGATTGGCCTGGTAAAAGGCGTAGGTGTTCTCAAAGCTCGGTTGATAACCCAGATTGTAGTTCCCGCCATTGTAGTAATTGTGGTTGACGATGGCATTCGGGAACGTGGACATCGGGATGAAGCCGGATGCGAATTGCGTGCTGTTTTGAAGAGCGGTCGTATCCGGAGTCAGCGTAAGCGTATATCCGTCGTTAAACTTGTGCGCGTTTCGGAATCTTCCGCCGATTTCCAGCGTCGCCAATTTCGATCCGATGTGGAAACGCTTGGCGCCTGAACCGGATGCTTCAATATTCAGTTGGGCTGAGACTCCCAAATTCTGCCTGATATCCTTAACTACGTAATTCGATGGATTGCTAATCTCGCTGAAACAATCCCCATTCCACCGCGGCAGGAACTGGTTGGCTGTTGTGTTCGGATCGTATTGGCACGTGCTGGTCGTGAACGTGTTCGGATTTGCAGAGAAGTCCGCATCCTGCGAGGAAGAGCCGCCGTACCAACCGCGAGACACTGCGACATCCCATGCAAACCATGTCGTCGCCAGATTGTGAACGCCGCCGAGAACGATGTTGGAGACTCCAATGTCCGGGGTCCTAAGCTCCCCGTTAGCGCTCGGCGTGCCTGCGCATGGCGCTATGGTCGTGCCGGTGCCGTCCGTCGGGCAACCGACGTTGCCGGGCGCAAGCAATTGAATCCCGGGTGTATTGTCAGTCAACGAATATTTATAGCGGTCGCCGTAATTGTGAAAATCCGAATAGAATGCGCGGACATAAACGTTCGAGGGTTCCGAGAACTTGTAGTCCATGCTGCCGGCGAGTCCCCACCGCGTCCGGAAATATTCGTATTGGCGGATGTCCATGCCGTCTTTCCA
>PMOP01000431.1:0-2339 GCA_003161495.1 Acidobacteriota bacterium
ATCGTCAACGTGGACCAAAAAGTTCCGCCCGAAGTCCTCGGCGAACTGCGCGCGATTACAGCCATCAGGCAGGCGCGCGTCATCGAAATTCACTGAGCGAGCGGGACGTGGAGAGAGTAAGAGGAGGCAGCGCGCCACGGGAAACCGCGACGGCGTGTCATCTGGTATTGTTAGTACGAATGTGCTAACATATAGTGGTTGGGAGGCACGCCGTGGCGCGAGCGAAGGCTGGAGTACGGCACAAAAGAAGGCAGCGCGGTGTCGCAACCGTGAGGGATGCCGGCGTATATCGTGGCAAGCAAGCGAAGACAGGCAACTCCCTCGGTTTGCGCTTCGAGCGATCCCTGTTCCACAGCCATCCCGAATTCAACGGGGAAGTGGAAGCACATATCATAGGACCGGGGCGCATGCTGGTGGTGGCCAATACCGCGCCAGGAAGAAAGAACGTCAAGGAAGATCCGGTGCTTTCTTCGTTCATGAGTTTTCTGGCGGCCGATATGCAGCGCTCTCCCGAACATATTACGCCGCTCGATGCCGGCGCTATGAAGCGAATTGCAACGCTTGTCAGCGGTGTGGAGAGCTCTCCCGATGAAGATTTGGGGGATGAGGCGCTGAGTTAAATGGAAGTGAACGGCTGGCGGCTGTTCCAATATCCGCTGCTTGAGGACCAGTTGGTGAAATTGACGGAAGCGGTGGAACAGCTTTCGACTACGCAGGCGGATACCTACCGGGGACATCCCAAAACCAAACTTCTGGCGACCATTCATCGCTTTATCACGGAAATTATTCCTCAAGATCCCAACGCTCCCGAGTTTCGGCAAGGCGACACATTGGGACCGGACAACCGGCACTGGTTCCGCGCAAAATTTCATCAGCGCTATCGCCTGTTTTTTCGTTTCTCCACTAAAGATAAGGTGATCGTGTACGTTTGGGTTAACGATGAATTTAGTCTGCGAAAAGCGGGTTCGAAGACCGATGCCTACGCGGTTTTCAAGTCGATGCTGAAGTTAGGCGATCCACCCCGCACGCTCGACGCTCTGCTAAAGGGCGCGAAGGAAATGAGACGGGGGCGAAAAGCATCTTTGTAATTTCTGCAAGTTAGGGCTTTTAGTCTTCGGTCTTGGTCCGCGAGAATCTTACCAAATCGTCTTGATCTGCTTGCAATTCCGGATCGTCCTGTCTTTTGTGACGAGAGCGATCCCCTCGGACATCGCGGTTGCTCCGATCAACCGGTCGCTCGGGTCTCTTGGGTATGTCGCGGGAAGCTGATTCGCCAAGAGAGCGATCTGCTTTGTGATTGGAAACACTGCGGTGCGCGAGGAAATTTCTTCGAGAAACGCATCGGCGGTGCCAGTAAAATCGATCCGGCGGTGAGTCACCAGCCAGGCGGCCTCCCAGAGCGTAATCGCGGAAATCCCCAGTCCCCCCGTCCGGGCGCTTTCGTGGATGGCCTCTCTAGCCGCCTTCGATAATTTAGCGGGTTCAAAGGCGAGCCATATCAGAGCGTGGGTATCGAGAAGAATCATCGGCCTTCGCCTGCGAACCGGCTATGGCCGACTGTTGCGCCGAAGCATGGAGCGGTGTTGGGGAGACGGATCATTTCTTGATCTTCTTAGTCTTAAAGATCTTCCAATCTTTCAATGGAACTACTGGAGACTCGATGTCTCCAATAATCTTGGCTTTTCCCGCCATGAAACCGAAAATATCGTCATTCTCCGGCTTGATGGGAACGACCTTCACGACGGGCTTTCCGCGCTTGGTCACGATCACAGGTTCGCCGGTCGCCTGGATATCGTTCATGACTTTCAGGCATTGCGCTTTGAAGGTGCTGGCTCGCATTTGTTTCATGGTGTCTTCTCCATGTCCATGGTCATGTTAGCATGACCACATTGAAATCTCCAGTAATTCAAGCACGCTGGTAAGTGGCACGGGCTTCAGCCTGTGGATTTTTTGCGCGCCCGACAGTCAAAATCCACAGACTAAAGTCTGTGCTACCCTTCTTCCGCTATACTTATCGTTTCCCGGACCTGCCGGCTGCATTCCCCTTCACTTAGGACCGGAGCGAGGAACCACACGATGACAGCGGAAGAACAGCGCCTGGAGGAATCGCACCTGCGCACCAAGCATTGGAAGCGCTGGGGTCCTTATCTTGCCGAGCGGCAGTGGGGAACGGTTCGCGAGGATTACAGCGCGGACGGAACCGCGTGGGAATATTTTCCGCACGAGCATGCGCGGTCGCGCGCCTATCGATGGGGAGAGGACGGCATCGGTGGGATCTGCGACCGCCACCAGCGCATGTGCTTCGCGCTGGCGTTATGGAACGGGCGCGATCATATTCT
>PMOP01000431.1:2479-4227 GCA_003161495.1 Acidobacteriota bacterium
GGCGTGTTCAACGAGAACCGCTATTTCGACGTGTTCATGGAATATGCCAAGGCCGCGCCGGAAGAAATTCTGATCAAGATCACGGCCTGGAATCGCGGGCCGGAAGAAGCGCCGCTTGATTTGCTGCCGGCGCTGTGGTTTCGGAATATATGGTCTTTTGGGGAGAAGCACGGACATCCGCGGTTGTCGCGCGCCGCGGATTTTATGGGCGCAGCGGTGATTGCGGGAGACGAAAGCCGTTACGGCAAGCGGTGGCTGCTGGCCGAAGGCTCGCCCGAAATGCTCTTCACGGAGAACGAAACAAACTTCGAGCGCGTGTTCGGCTTTCCGGCTGGATCCCGTTATGTGAAAGACAGCTTTCACGATTACGTGATTGGCGGCGTGAAGGAGGCGATCAATCCCGCGCAGAAGGGGACCAAGTGCGCCGCGCGCTATCGCTTCAAAGTTGCGCCGGGCGCATCCGTGACGGTTCGCTTGAGGCTGACGAACGTGGAACCCGTGGCTGGCGGCGCAAACCCGTTCGACGCGGCGTTCGAAAAAACATTCGAATCGCGCATTGCGGAAGCAGACCAGTTCTATGCGCGACGCTTTCCGCATGAGCGGTCCGAAGACGCGCACAAAATCATACGCCAGGCGCTCGCGGGCATGCTGTGGTCCAAGCAGTGCTATCACTACGATGTGCGAACGTGGCTCGAGGGAGACCCAGGCCAGCCGCCTCCGCCGCCGGAACGCAAGAAGGGACGCAACGCCGACTGGGCGCACCTTTACAACGCCGACGTCCTCTCCATGCCCGACAAATGGGAGTATCCGTGGTTTGCGGCGTGGGACCTGGCGTTTCATACGGTGGCGCTGTCGCTGGTCGATCCGGACTTTGCCAAGGAGCAGCTCATTCTTCTGCTGCGGGAATGGTACATGCACCCGAACGGGCAACTGCCCGCTTACGAATGGGCCTTTGGTGACGTGAATCCGCCGGTGCATGCGTGGGCGGCTTGGCGCGTGTACAAGATCGAAAAGCGCATTCGTGGACGATCGGACCGCAGCTTTCTCGAACGTGTGTTTCACAAACTCCTTTTGAATTTCACCTGGTGGGTGAATCGCAAAGACCCGGACGGAATGAACGTGTTTCAAGGCGGATTTTTGGGTCTGGACAACATCGGCGTGTTCGATCGCTCGCAACCATTGCCCACTGGCGGACATCTCGAACAATCCGACGGCACGAGTTGGATGGGGATGTATTGCCTGAACATGCTGGCCATCTCGCTGGAATTGGCGCGCGAAGATCCAGCCTACGAAGACGTGGCCAGCAAATTTTTCGAGCATTTCGTGCACATCGCGGATGCCATCAACTCGCACGGGGCTGACGGCATATCGCTCTGGGACGCGGAAGACGGATTTTTCTACGACGCGATACATCTGCCCAGCGGCGAACAGCATTACTTGAAGGTGCGGTCCATGGTTGGGTTGATCCCGCTTTTTGCGGTGGAGACGCTGGAGCCGGAATTGATCGCGCGGCTGCCGGGTTTTCAGCGGCGCATGCAGTGGTTCCTGGACAACATGCCGGGCTTCGCAACGCGCGTGGACAGCAGCCAGACTTCGCCGAATGGGGTGCGGCGGCTGCTGTCGCTCGTGGATAAAAAGCAGCTGGTGCGGATACTCGGGTACATGACCGACAAGGAAGAATTCTATTCTCCGCATGGCTTACGCGCGCTGTCGAAATATCATGCGGCGCATCCTTACATTCTCGCGGT
>PMOP01000461.1 GCA_003161495.1 Acidobacteriota bacterium
GAAATCGAAAAATCTCAAAACGGGACCTTACCGTAGTCCTATCAGACAGTTACACAGAAACGCCTGGACGTTCTTGGGACAGTATTGATTTAAGATTTCAATTTAAGATTTGAGATTTGTAAGGTGTACCTGGTGAGATGTGATTTACGAGATGTAGGTTGATGGAAACGGAGAGTGAGATTTCAAATTTGAAATTTCAAATTTGAAATTCAAACCGAAACTGGGAGCGACGTCCACGATGATATTTTTAATTCGACATTTGGAGGTTAGGAAGGAATATTCACGGAATCGACGATGCCGACGATGGTGGCTTCCGTGGGCAAATTGGCGGGTTGGAAGGGGAAGCTGGCTTCCTTGCCGCGGCACCAGTAAATGGTTTCGCCGGAGCCGGCGCCGACGGCGTCAAGGGCGATGACAGGGCGGCCCTTATCGCGACCCTTGCGATCGAGCGGCTGGACGATCAGGAGTTTCTGCCCGACGAGCGCGGGATCTTTCATGGTGCAGACTACGTTGCCGATAATGCGTCCGAGGTGCATGTTATTTTTTCCTCGCGGCGGCGAGTTCCGCTTCGTGCAGCGCGTCGAGCATCACTTCATCGACGATGCCGATGATCGCGGCATCCACGGGGCGGTCCTTGCATTCGGAGGCGTTGCGCGCGGAGCTTCCGGTGACGACCAGCACAGTTTCGCGAAAGCCGGAGTCCACAGTGTCAACCGCGATCAGGTAGCCGGATTCATCGTCGCCCTGCGGGGAAATGGGTTTCACGATGAGAAGCTTCTTGCCTTCCAGGCGCGCATCCTTGCGCGTCGAAACTACCGTGCCGACTATGCGAGCGAGAATCATGGGGCCAGCAGTATCCATCCAAATCTAAACTTCCGCAAAACAATTCGGAAGAAATAGTAGTGACCGCAAAGTGAAACGCAGGAAACGGTCGCAGACACGATCCGGCAGGGCGCAACTTCGCGCCGCCATGCGGCGCGCAGCGAGAACGCTCACGGCCCGCCTTAGCGTGCCTAGCTTCCGGCGGCGACGGCCGTCTTCCCGATGGGAAGCACGTCCTCGAGCGACTGGTGCGGCCGCGGAATGACGTGAACGGCCACCAGTTCACCAACGCGCCGCGCAGCTGCGGCGCCGGCATCCGTCGCGGCCTTCACCGCGGCAACGTCGCCGCGAACCATGGCCGTCACGTAGCCCGAACCAATTTTTTCCCAGCCGACGAGCGTGACCTTGGCCGCCTTGACCATCGCGTCCGAGGCCTCAATCATCGCAATCAGGCCGCGGGTCTCGATCATGCCGAGTGCTTCGCCCATGCTTTTTTCCTCCGTGACCGGCCGTAAAAAAATCCGTCCGGCGCGAATGCTGAAAAATCCTATGGCCTGAAATTCAATCGCCGCTTCGAGTTCTTACCGCAGCGCGCGGTCCTTGCGCACGGCTTCTTCGATCATTGCTTCGAGCTCTTCCCGCGTCACCGAAATGCGTTCCGGCCTGCATTCCGCATTGCCCGCGTTGTCGCTCGTGATGGGACATCCGGGAATCACAGTCGACGCGGTCGAAGTGCCGTAGCGCGCGCGGGCGACGAGCAATTTTTCCACATCGCGCCCAGAAAGCAAGACTTGTTTGCCCAGGAGCTCGGTCATGAGCGATACCTGCGCGAAATGCTCGACCGTTTCCATCCGGAAAAAAGCGTTCAGCAGATCGGGTCCGCAGGTAACAACGCCGTGATTGGCCAATAGAATCGCGTCGTAATGCTGCACCATGGGCTCGAGCGCGTCGGAAAGTTCCTGCGTCCCGGGCGTGCCATACTCCGCGACCGGGATGCAGCCAAGCGCAATAATTAATTCGCTGAGCAGCGCCTTATTCAGTGGAATCCCAGCGGCGGCATGCGCCGTCGCGGCCGGCGGATGCGCGTGGACCACCGCGTAAACATCGGGCCGGCGATTGTAAATTAAAAGATGCATCGCCAGTTCGGAGGAAGCCTCGCGGCGTCCGGCGATTTTCTTACCGCGCATGTCGGTGACCACCAGATCGTCCGGGACCATCATGCCTTTGCTCATGCCTGTGGGAGAAGTGAGGACGCGGCGCGAATCGAGGCGAACGGAAATATTCCCGTCCGTCGCAACTACAAATGAGCGGGAATGAATCCATCGGCCCACCGTGCAAATGTCGCGGCGGTGTTCGTCCTCGGACTTTATTGCCCCTGGAGAAATGGAATCGGTATTCATCGGTTAACGGCGGCTGTTTTCAACCTTTCTATTTTCGCAACTCTATTTTCGCAACTCGCGGGCGGTCCCGGATTTCGCCAAGCCCATGAAGAGTCGCGATATAGTACATCTGTCAGGCGTAAATTCCACGTTCCTTCAGCGCAAAAGCGACTCGATCGATCGCCAGCATGTACGCGGCAACGCGATTATTCACTTGATGAGACTCCGCGTAGCGTACCACTTCCTCGAAACTATGCTCGATCACGTCCCTCAACCGGTCGTTCACTTCCTTCTCGGTCCAGAATAATCCCTGACGGTCCTGCACCCACTCGAAATAACTCACGGTCACGCCGCCGGCGTTGGCCAGAATGTCGGGGATGACGAAGATGCCTTTGCGGTCCACGATTTCGTCCGCCAGCGCCGTGCACGGCCCGTTCGCGCCCTCACACAGGATGCGGGCCTGCAAGCGGTGCGCGTTTTCGGAAGTAATCTGATTTTCCACGGCCGCGGGAATCACGACCTCGGCCGGCTGGAAGAGGATTTCATTCGCGGTCATTTTTGCGCCGCCGCCGGGAAAATCCGGAAGCGGTTTGCGCTGGACATTCACCCAATCCAATAATTTCGGAACGTCAAAACCGCTTTCGTTGTATAGCGCTCCGTGAATGTCGGCCAGGCCCACGATTTTGAAACCCGCTTCGTGCAAAAGTTTCGCCGCCATCGAGCCGACATTGCCGAATCCTTGCACGATGACGCGCGTGTTTACTCGCAGCATGCGGAATTTAGCCAGAGCCCTGTCGCAATTAATGAGCACGCCGCGTCCCGTGGCTTCGTGGCGGCCGCGCGATCCGCCAAGGTCGAGGGGTTTGCCGGTCACGACGGCAGTCTCCGTGTGCCGCACGTGCATCGAATACGTGTCCATGATCCAGGCCATGGTCTGCTCGTTGGTTCCAAGGTCGGGCGCAGGCACGTCGCGCTCGGGACCGAACCATTCGAGTAGTTCGGCGGTGTACCGCCGCGTGATGCGCTCCAGCTCTCCGCTCGATAGTTTAGTGGGATCGCAAATCACGCCGCCTTTTGCCCCGCCAAACGGAATGTTCACCACCGCGCATTTCCAGGTCATCCAGCTGGCCAGCGCGCGAACCTCATCCAGCGTGACCGTGGGAGCAAAACGAATGCCGCCCTTGCCCGGTCCGCGAACGATGGAATGATGCACGCGATAACCAATGAACACTTCGAGGTGGCCACTATCTAAAACCACCGGAATGTAAACCGTGATTTCCTTGTTGGGATACTTCAAGAAACGGTACAGGCCCTCTTCCAGCCCTAATTTTCGCGCGGCGGCTTCAAAGCGCGCATCTGCGGATTCGTAAACATTGAATTCATCGTGAACAGCAAGCGTGGACATTGGAAATCGCTCCTCTTAAACCAGACGGGTTGCGTTGGCAACCTGCAAGGAAACCCCCCACGCGTTGACGGCTGCCCTGCATCCCAAAAATTTAGGCTGCAAAGCTTGTCGCCGCCAGTATACGAACCAAACCGCGCACGGCGCAAGGAAAGGTGTGGGAAGGAATGGAATTTCGCCAGTGAAGGCTGCGATTCAGAGAACCGCGGCCCGCCGATCGACAAATTCCTCGATCAGGAGTTGGGCGAGCCGCGTTGTGTTATGCCGCACGACGCCGTGCTCCTCGAGCAAGTTGTCGAGCAAGCAGCGCACACCTAAGCGTTGCAGCTCCTGGATGTCCAGAAGGACGGGCTCCGCGCCACGCCGGCTATACCGCCGCGCCACTTCGGGAGAGATAAGTTGATTGCTGGCAACAACCCAGTCAAATAATTTGCGCCGCGTGTGGCCGTAAATAACCCGCACGTGATCGCCAAGCGAAAATCCCTGGGTCTCTCCCGGCTGGGTCATCAGATTGGCCACGTAGATCCGCGTCGCGGAGGATTTTTCTATCGCTTCGGCGACGCCTGCGACCAGGAGGTTCGGAAGGATGCTGGTGTACAGAGAACCGGGACCCACCAAAATAATGTCCGCTTTTCGGATCGCCTCCAACACTTCGGGAAGCGGTCGGACATGGCGAGGACGCAAGCTCAAGCGCCGAATTTTTTTCCCGCATTTCGCGATGCGCGTTTCGCCCAGGACAATTTTCCCGTCCGTCATCACCGCTTCCAGCGAAACATTCTCCAGCGTGGTTGGAAAAATTCGGCCCCGGATCGCCAGAACCTCTCCGCTTACGCGAACGGCCTCGGCAAAATCTCCCGTCACATGGCTGAGGGCCGTGAGGAACAGATTTCCGAAACTGTGCCCGCGCAAGCCACGGCCTGCATGGAACCGGTATTGAAACAAACGCCCGAGCAGCGCTTCATCCTGCGAGAGCGCGACCATGCAATTCCGAATATCGCCCGGCGGGAGCACTCGATATTCGCGGCGCAGGCGGCCCGAGCTTCCCCCGTCGTCGGTAACCGTGACGATCGCGGCGAGATCGCTGATCGGATGGCGCTCCGACTCCTGCCGCCGGCGGGCCACATAATGTTTCAGCCCGCGCAGCAGCGTAGACAACCCGGTGCCGCCGCCGATGGCGACCACACGCATTCCACCGTGGCCCTCGCTGGGTTGTCGCGTTCTTTTTTTCATCGGGATCGCATTGCTGTGGAGAGAGATCGCGGCACCGCGGGGTTCAGGCGCCGGAGGCTTCGCGCTCGGGGTAGAGCAATTCGGTAAAGCGGGGATCTTCCTGCAGAAACGCGAAATCCTCGTCGTTGCGGGCGTGGTAACGATTTTCCGGACGCAACTGAATCGCGACTTTTAAATTTTCCATCGCCGACTCGGCTTCTCCGGTCAGACAATCCAGAGCGGCCATCGCGTAGAAAACGTAGTCGGCCTTCGGCGCGAGCTTGCGCGCGCGCAGCAGATGATCGCGCGCTTCGTCCCAGCGGCCCAGATTCATCATGGCTACGCCCGCCTGATAGTGCTCTTCCGGCGTGCGCACGGAAGGGACGGACTGCTTGGCCATGCGCTGCTCAACGATGCGCAGATGGACCCGCGCACGGTCCGCCAATTCCTTGCTCGGGCCCACTTCCACCTTCTCGAGCAATTCCTTCGATTTCACAAATTTTTGCTGGTGAAAATGCTGGACGGCCTGCTCGTACAACTTTAATTGTTGTTCGAATTGGGGATCGACCATCTGGCGTACCGCTTCCGCATGTGCAGCAGTTTTGCTATCTTCCTTATTTTTCAATACCTTACGGCTTCTGGAGGGAGCACTTGCCCCATGTTTCGCGCGTTTTGCCGTTTTTCCAGTCCGAGCCATTTTCCGGAGTCTAACAGAGGTCAACTGCATCGTCAACGAAACTGCGTGCGACCCGGGAAAATCGCCATTTTTCGCGCTTTCCCCGGGCCCACGAATTACTTTTTAGAAGCGGTGCCTTTCGCAGGCGGCATTATGGGAGCCGCACCGCCTGTTGTCGGCTCCGGAACCAGCAGCTTTTTGGCGGAGTCCGGAAGTTTATCCGCATTGGCCACGAATAGCGCCATTTGCCACGTTTGCGTGTCGTCCAAAATGCCTTTAAATGTGGGCATTCCTGTCAGCCGGATTCCATTCTTTATCTTCCAGTAGCTCTCCTGCGGAGGGTCGTCCGTCACGCCCTTGCCCTTGAACATCAGCGTCGCGTCGGGGAAAAAATTGCCTGCAATCTCGGGAGGCGGCTGGTTGGGCAAGCCGTGGCACCCGGCGCAATCGTTCATGTAAATCTTGGCGCCTGCCACATAATTATCTTCGCTGGGCTGGATCGGAGGCGCCGGAATGTTGGCCTTCTCAATGTGCGCATCGAGCGATCGGTTGGCCATCTTCCGCTCCATCATCATAGGCGGATCAGCAACCGCCGCGGGAGCCATTCCCGAAACGAAATAATAATAAATGCCGCCAGCAACTAAAGCGACGCCCACCAACACGCCAATTACGAAACCTTTCATAGGCAGTTTTCTCCTCAAAATGAATTTGCGGACAAGAGTATAAACCACGCTCTTTCATTTTCCGCAATCAAAACCTTATTTAGTAGGAAACCGAAAACCGTGTCGTTCCGGGACCGCCAAGGTATTCGTGGCCGGCTACCGGTAACTGTCCAATGACTGGCGAGCAACATACCCTGGTTTGAGGATTGGCCAGCATTCATGCGTGTGCTATAAAAGAAGGCCCGGTAAGTCGGGACAACTGTGCCTTTTATCAATTTTCCTGCTCGCGAAATTAATTGCAAGTTGGTTTACTACGGCCCGGGTCTGGGCGGAAAGACAGCCAACCTGCAGTGGATCTATGACCACACGGGAACCGCACAAAAGGGCAAGATGATTTCCCTGGCGACGGAAACCGACCGCACGCTATTTTTCGATTTTCTGCCGATCGATCTGGGAACCGTGCGCGGATTCAAAACGCGAATCCATCTCTATACTGTTCCCGGCCAGGTGTTCTATGAGGCCAGCCGCAAATTGATTCTGAAAGGCGCCGACGGCGTCGTTTTTGTCGCGGATTCGCAGGAAGAGCGGCTGGACGCCAATCTGGAGACGCTTGAAAATCTGCGTGAACACCTCAAGGAACACAAACTCGACTTCAATTCGATTCCATACGTTCTGCAGCTCAATAAACGCGATCTCCCCGGTGTTCTTTCTGTCGAAGAACTCGCCAAGCAACTGCAGGTGAAGGGCGAGCCCATTACCGAAGCCGTGGCCATCACCGGCACCGGCGTGTTTGAGACCCTGCGCGAAGTTGCCAAGCTGGTTCTCGCCGAACTTAAAAAAGGCGCGTAATTTTTTCTTGCAGAAATACGCCGCATTTTCCGCTGGGATGCAACCCTGAAGAGACTCCAGAACTGACACCCCGCGGACGATTGCGGCGCCCTGGACCGTGCATGTTGTCGAGACAACTAGTTCCTGAAGGGACGATACTCTTCAATGCACATGCGACGCATGGTCTTCACCCGATTGGTTTCAGCCGTGTTATAAGAATTCGAGGCCTCGCCAACTGCGGTCCACAGGACATCTTGAGGCCTCCGAATAAATGGAACCCACCTCAAAACGAAGACGAAGCCAGCGACTGTTTCTTCAGGTTCGCGTAGTCGTGGAAGGGAAACTCGCCAACAAATCTCCCTTCAGCGAAGAGACTCACACGATTGTCTTGAATGCGCACGGCGCGCTCGTGGAAATGGGACTTGCGCTGGATCAGGGCCAGGCCGTCAGCCTGTTAAACGTGCGAACGAGCGATAAAGCAGAATGCACGGTCAAACTCGTCACGCCCGCTGAGGCCAAAAAATTCAATATCGCCCTGGAGTTCACGAAACCAAATCCCGGTTTCTGGCGCATCAGCTTTCCTCCCGACGATTGGACCAACAAGAGTCCGGACGCAAAAAAGCGCAACTGAATTTCCGTGAAAATCCGCGATTTTCTTCTCTTTTTTTTTCAGCTTCGTAAATTCCATTGCATATCGCTTTGAGAATGGATTCTAAGTGGTGCAGGCACAAAAAAAGGGAGGTGATAACCAGATTGGTTATCACCTCCCGGGGTGGGGTGGGGTGTTGCTGAGTAAACTCAATCAATCAAAATCGATATTTGCCTCTTACGCTTCGTAAAATGCTCCGGTTCAAAAGGCTACAATCAAATGTGAATGAGGAAATAGCATACGCCACATATTAGTGTCAATAACCAAATTTGTAAAAAAATACGACCCCCGGTGAAAGGAGCAGGCATGTCATTCCAGTTTGGCCACCATGGATTTTCCGGCGGCGGCGTCCAGAACTTCGCGGACGCGGCGACAAAGGGCCGAAGGGCTATAAGGCTTGCGCAGGACCGCCACGCCGCGCGCCACCAGATCGGCCAGGATGGCCGTCTCATTCGTATAACCTGTTGTAAAGAGGACAGATGCGTCAGGTTTAAATGACTTGATGGCCGCAAATACCTCCGGGCCGCTGCGCTTGGGCATGATCACGTCCAACAAGACAAGTGAAATGATGTCGCGATGCGCCAGAAAACTTTCGACTGCTTCCTCTCCATCGTGCGCAAGCAAAACATGATAGCCCTTGGCCTTCAGAACCGATTGGGCCATCTCGCAAATGCCATCGTGGTCGTCGGCAAGCAGGATCGTTTCGGTTCCCCCGGGGACTGGCAAATCATCGAAGACAGTCTGGCGATTTTCGGTTGCAGTTGTTGTTTCGTTGACCGGAAGAAAGATTCGGAAAGTGCTGCCCCGGCCGATCTCGCTTTCCACTTGAACTAATCCATTGTGTTGTTTCACGATTCCGTAAACAGTGGCAAGCCCGAGGCCCGTGCCCTTTCCCAGCCCTTTGGTGGTAAAGAAAGGCTCAAAGATTCTCTCTCGTAGAGCGGCATCCATGCCTGATCCCGTATCGCTCACGCGGAGTTCGGCAAATCGTCCCGGCTGGAGCGCCGCATTGTGGCGGCAATTCTCCACGGAAAATTCGGCATTGTGGGTTTCGATGGCAATCCGCCCGCCCTTGGGCATCGCGTCGCGTGAATTAATGCAAAGATTCATGAGCACTTGATCGATTTGCGTGGGGTCGGCCCGCACGGTCCACAAGTCGTCGGTCAAATCCGTGTGGATCTCGATGTCTTTGCCGATCACTTTGTCGAGCAGATTCATGACTTCGTGGACTGTCTGGTTCAGGCTGAGACTTCGCGGCTCGAGGATTTGCCTGCGCGCGAACGCCAGCAACTGGTGGATCAGCGCCGTGACACGGTCGCATTGCACATGAATTTTTTTGAAATAATTCTCCAGAATCGCATTGCTGCAAGCGGCGGCTTGTTCCTCTCCGAGTTCCGCCCAACCGAGTATGGCGCCGACGACGTTGTTAAAATCGTGCGCGATTCCACCGGCCAGCTGGCCGAAGGCCTCGAATTTCTGCGCCTGCCGTAACTGCTGTTCCAGAGCCCGCCGCTCGGACATATCCCGCGAAACGGTGGCGACGAAGCGCGGCTCGCCCGTCTCTTGGTCTTTCACCTGGAATCCCACAAAATCCATGGGCAGGGTTTGGCCGGTCTGGCGATGGCGGAACCGCAATTCTCCTTCCCAGTGCCCATACGCGTAAAGCGCCGGCAAAATGGATTCATGCACCAACGGCAGATCGGCGGGAATCACATAATCGAGAGAATGCGTGCCTTCCAGTGACTCTTTTTCCGCGATCCCGAGCATGGCGCGGCCGGCGGGATTGATGTATTCCACGTTATCCAAAAGATCGGCTACGGCGATGAAGTCGCGGCTGTATTCCACGAGCGTAAAAAATTTCTGCTTTTCTTCCTCGGCTTTTTTTCGTTCGGTTATGTCCTGTGCCACGACCAGGGCAGCGGAATGCCCTGAGTATTCCATCTTGTGCAGGAACAACTCCACGTCCATCACGGACTTGTCTTTACGCAGGTGGCGCCACTGGCCGGGGAGTTGCTCCCGCGGATTGGCGGCCTGAAAAGCCGCCAGCAATTTCGGAACTTCTTCGCCCGGATGCAGGTCGCTCGCCCTCATTTGCAGAAATTCCAGACGTTCATACCCGTAGTGGCGGAGCGCCGCATCGTTCACTTGCAGGAATTGCAGCGTCTCATTTTCAATAACCCACATGGGCAGCGGGTTATGAGCAAAGAGAAAAAGAGAATTGGCTTCACTCTGCCGGAGCGCCTGCATCATAAAGTTGCGGGCGTCGCGAAGGGCCTTTTCCTCCAGAGCTCGCGACACAACATCGGGGAGGCGGGCCAGGTGTTCCTTCAAGACAAAATCCGTGATCCCTTGCTTGATGCAATCGACGGCCACTTCCTCGCCGAGCGTTCCGGTAACCAAGATAAATGGAACATCGTGTCCCGACTGGCGCATCGCGGAAAAGGCGTCCATGCCGGTCCAGCCCGGGAGCCGGTAATCGGCCAGCACAATGTCGAACGGGAAACGCACGAGGAGCTCCGTAAACTCCGCGCGGGTGGTGACGATTTGCGGCTTGCAGTGAAATCCAGCGCTTCCCAGCTGGTGGAGATTCAGTTCGGCATCGGCCGCGCAATTTTCAATCAGCAGGGCGCGCAACGGCGCCGCCATGTTCCACACGGGCGGCGCCGGCGGATTTGTCACCGTTTGGCTCATCCGCAATTCACCGCGTGTGGGAAACTATTTTGCGGCGAAAGCGCGTGGCGCATCGTCATTTTTGCCTCGGAATCGCCTTGCCCGCCGATTAGGATTTCGTTTTTCCCGGCACTCACTCTTCACCCCTGAGGGACGCGAAGGAAGCCGGCGATACTGGAACCTGCTGCCTCACACAAAAGAAAAAGGTGGCGCCATTTCGTGGAGTGGACTCAGCGCGGATGCCGCCTCCGTGTTTTTGCAGGATGCGGTAAACAATCGCCAGCCCGATTCCCGTGCCCTCGAATTCCTCATCGCCGTGCAGCCGCTGGAACACCTGAAAAAGTTTATCGGCGTACTTCATGTCAAATCCAACTCCGTTATCGCGCACGAAAATCACCGGCGCGCCCTCGATAAGATCCTCACCTATCTCGATGACGGGCTTTTCACTCCGGCCCGTGAATTTCACCGCATTGGAAAGCAAATTGGAAAATACTTGCCGCAGCAGCCCGCGGTCGCATTCCACCGGGGAAAGATGGCTCACGCGCCAGTCCACCGCGCGCCCGCGCGTTTCCGCTTCCAGATTCTGAATCGTCTCGGATACCAGTTCGTTCAGGTCCGTGGCCGTCATTTTCAGGGAGCCGCGCCCGACGCGCGCTAAATTCAACAAATCATCCACCAGCCGGCTCATGTGCATGGAGGCGGCGCGCACGCGATCCAGATGCTGCTTCGCGCCGGGTGGAAGTTGCGGGCCGAAGTCTTCGACGAGGATCCGCGAAAATCCATCCATGTGGCGAAGCGGCGCGCGCAGATCGTGCGAAACCGAATACGTGAACGATTCCAGATCGCGATTGGCCGTCTCCAGTTGCGCCGTGCGTTCTTTCACGCGATATTCCAGCTCCGCATTCAACTTGTAGATTTCGCTCTCGGCGCGCTTTCGTTCCGAAATATCCACGATGCTTCCGCGTACCAGATGCCGTCCCGAAGACGGCAAGGGAACGAGTGAAATTTCGCAGGGAATTTCCACTCCCTTGGAATTCCGGTGAATCCATTCAAACCGCGGCGTTTCGTGGCGAAGCGCCTTCTCAAGTTCCACGCCCGCTGCTACAGAAGAAGGCTGCCCATTCGGCTGGAACGGCGGACTAACTTCCACAGGCCCGACACCCAGCAACTCCTCCCGGCTCATGCCGAAGAGTCGCTCCGCGTTTTCATTTGCGTCAGCGAAGCGCCCCACATCGAGATCCAGCACGACGATCGCCTCAGGGGCATGCTCGACCAGCGTGCGATAGCGCTGCTCACTTTCCCGGAGCGAATGATTGGTCGCCTCCAACGCGGCCGTGCGTTCGGCAACGCGCTGCTCGAGGTCTTCGCTGACGCGTCGCAAACCGGATTCCGCCTGCAGTCGTTGCTCGACTTCCCCCGCGAGTATCCGGTTGATCGCGATGAGCCATTGAGTCCCAGGTAACGCCAGGGCGCGCGGAACGACGCGGATCAACAAAATGGCGGTGGCCACGGAAATGCCTGCCGTCACAGCTTTCAGCGCTCCCGCGAGCCAATAGGAAGGAAACCAGATGGTCCAGATTTCCATCAGGTGCGTGACGCCGCAGGCCACAATAAATGCCCCGAAGCATAGAAACATCCAGCTAAAAGGAATGTCCCGCCTCTTGCGCGCGAAATGCAGCAGCGTAATGGGAATTGACAGGTAGGAAAGCGCAATCAGAGAATCCGATACGACGTGCAACCAGATCAGTCCGGGAGTCCATAAGTAACAATTTCCGTGCGGCATAAAGCCGCCCGGGAAGATCAAGTGATTCAGGAACTGCATGTTTCCCCCGCGTTGCTGGACTGCCTGGTGAAGTGAGGAAATATGCGCGAATAAACGCGCATCCCCGCGAATAACACTCCACAGATGCTTTATCGGCACTTTGCGGGATTGGCTTCAGCGAGAAAAATGGAGGTTCTGCAGCGGGTCAAGAGGAACTGGCGGCCGTCGATTGCTTCAGAGCGGGCGAATCGGTACGGCGCAATTGTTTATTTCTCTTTTCCTCGTACATATATCCATCCGCGATCCGCAGCAAATGATCGAGTGACGGTTGATGAACCACGGGCACGTCGGCAATCCCGACACTCAGGGAAAGCCGGAAATTCCACGAAGACAGCGCATTGATGAAATCCGTCCGCTGCTGCAGGCGCTTGCGGACTTGCTGGGCGGAGTCCTGCCCCGCATCGGTCATCAGAATGCAGAATTCATCGCCGCCCAGTCGCGCGAGAATGTCCGACTGCCGAAAGCAGGCGCGCAAAACATTTGCGGTCACCACCAATGCGCGGTTGCCTTCCAGGTGGCCGTAAGAATCGTTAATAAGTTTCAGATCGTCCAAATCCAGGTAGATGAGCAACGCCGCGCCTTTGCGTTGGATCATTCGCAGATGCTGCTCGGCCAGGGCCAGAAAACCGCGACGGTTGTATAGCCCCGTGAGGTCGTCCATCAGCGAAAGATTTTGCAGGTTCTTCTGCAGCCGGTGCCGTTCGATCGAATAACGCAGCGCTCGCACCAGCGCGCAGCGGTCCAAGTGCTGCTTATCCAGAAAATCCTGCACTCCTTGCCGCAGCGCATCCACGGCTAGCAATTCGTCTGCAGACTCCGCCAGAACGACGACGGGCGTATCCGGCGCCGCGGCACGCGCGGCTTGCACGTAGGCCCGGCCCTGATGCTGCTTGGAAGATTCCAGGTGAATGACCAAAATATCCGCTGGATCGCTGGAGAGGCGCTCTGCGGCAAGGTCGAGGTCTGCGACATGTCCAATATGAAACTGACCGGAATCTTCCGTATCCAACAGCCCGCGAAGCCCGCAAGCATCTTTTGCTTCGCCCACCAATAGAATACGGATTGGCCCCCCATTGATCGACACCGTGCAGCCTCATGATTCCCATTTTGTGTTCGCCCATTCCGAGTTCCGAAGATAGAAGGCAAAGCACGACATAAACCCACGCAAGGCGCAGGAATGCCGAACAGCTGGCGAACATGGGAATTCACTTTCTGGAAGGGGGTGCAACCAGTCTTATCTACTGCGGGAAAGTTGTCAAGACACGTAACGCGAGGTGATCTTCGGAAGGTAACCCCCAGCGGAATCCACCACGACAGCGAAATTTACTCGGCGAAAAAAGATGCCGGGTCTGCAAGGAAAGGACTGACCACGAGGATGCCGTCCAGTTCCTGATTGGTTTGCAGGTCTTCGGTCAACAGATACCGGCAACCGATGGATTTCGCAGCGGCTAAAATAAGCGCATCCCAGAAGGACAGTTGGTAGCGGTCCTGCAGCTTCCAGCCTCGCTCCAAAATCGTGGCATCCACTGCCACCGGCCGCCAGGCCAGCAGATCTTTCACTTCGGCTCGCGCCTCGTCGCGACTCTCCGGCCATTTCTGCGAGGCCTTGACATAAAACTCCTGCAGCACCTGAAAGCTGATTCGACCGAGACGGTTCTTCCAAAGGTGATCTCGCCATGCCCCGGCCGCGCGCTGCTTCTTTAAGTCCGCCGGGTCGAGCGCGTAAAGGAAGACATTGGTGTCAACGAAGACCGGCGCGGTCATGGGCCTCCTCGCGCGATAGGTATCGCCCGGGCCTCTTGCGGAAGCCTTTGCGCGCCAGAGCGCGGCGCATGGCACGATCATAACCGTCGTTCTGAAGCATGCGCTCTTTCAGAATGATTCCCAGCAGTCGCGAAACGCTGGTCTCCTTACGAGCCGCCTCGATGCGAGCCCATCGGGCTACTGGCTCCTCAAGCGTGACGGTGACATTGCGCAGTTTTCTTTTCATAACACGAATATAGTGTAACACGAACTTCGTGTCAAACGGCAGCTTTCGGCAGAAACCATTCGTCCGAAATTGTCCTTGCCGCTTGCCAAAAATCAGCTGCATCTAGCTCCTTTTTTTTAAAAACTCCCGGCCCGTGCTGGCGCCGGCCGCCTTTCGCTTGACGATGGGCAAATATCCTTTATGATTAAGCTTAATCAATGTTGCTCAACTTTGCTTGATAGGAGACATTTTGTCCGCAAACCACAGGGTTGTTGTTTATCGCATTCCGATCACGCGCGCCCGAATTAATCTCGGGCAGGTCGTCCGGCGCGCCCATATCAACAAGGAATATTTCATTTTGGAAAAGGACGGCATACCCGTAGCGGCCATTATGAATGTGGAGGAATTGGAAGACTATCTGGAGCTCAAGGATCCCGCTCTTAAGAAGCACATCCAGAAGAGCAACCAGGAGTACCAGCGCGGGAAAGCAAGGGGGGCAGGCAAATTTTTGAAAGAACTTCGATCGAATTCAGCGAAGCCCGGAAAGTAGGCACCCGGGATGCCCGAGTCGTTCACAGTACTGACAACTCCGGCGTTTGAAAGGGATTTTCGAAAAGTCGCCAAAGGGAATCCGAAGCTTATAGACGCTCTAGACGAATTGATCGCCGCCCTTCGGGAAGATCCCTACAACTACAGTGGGCAACATAAGATCAAGAAGCTTGCGGGTGTGAATGCGGGAGAGGGCCAGTGGAGGATTCGCTGGCGCGACTACCGCCTGCGCTATGACATCATGAACAAGGATGTCGTCTTGCATGCATTTCGCCACCGCAAAGACGCTTATAAAGCGTGATCCTTGCGGACCTTGGATCGATATCGTCCGATGGAATCTCAACCTGCATGCTTCACAAGAAACGCATTGAGTACTTCACCCGAAAATCAATTTAACAAAGGTGTAGGCTGGCCGGCGATTACTTCGCTTGATTGCGCGACTGGCTGAGCAAATTCACAAACAGGCGGAAGGCCCCGGCGTTTCCTTCGGGCAACTGGCGCGAGAAGGAGAGGCCCGTGTAGATGTATGTGCCTTTCCCGGTGCGCGTCCAGACCAGGCTGCCGAGCAGATCTTTTTCGCCGGGATCGTGCATCGCGAGGACCGCCTGATATTTGGCATCCCACTTCTCCAGAAAATAGAGGCCGCGCTCCTGCACCCAGCCGTCGAAATCATGGGCTGCGATTTTATTCGGGAAATTCAGAAGCGGGCTCGCGGGATCGGTGAAATTCACCGCGGAATTTTCGTCGGTGACGCGCGGACCCGGGCCCATTGTCGCCGGAAATGGGGCGAGCTTGAGCGCGTCCCAAATCGCGGGGCGCTGATCCAGCACGATCAGCGTGCCGCCACCCGCGGCGTAATCGAGCAGGCGCGAATTGGAGGCGACCACGTCGGAACGCAGTTCATAGGCGCGCATGCCGGCCACGATGGCGTCGAACTGGCTGAGATCGCCGAAGGCCAGGGCGTTCGCGTCGAGATTCTCGACGTCGACGCCGAGGCGCCGCAACGAATCCGGAATGGCCGCGTCATTGTCGGCGGAAATGTAGCCCACGCGCAAATGTTCCGGCACGGTGATGGAAAACACATGCACGGGCACAGTGGCGGGCGCGCTCCAAAGATAGGTGGGCAGCGAAGGCAGCGGCTCCAGCGAAGTTTCAAATGTTTCCTGCCCGCGTTTCGCAAAGGCCTTCAGGACGTAATTTCCCGCCGCGATTTTCGTGGGAGGAGTGACCGCGATATGCACCAGGCGATCGCCCGCGCCTGAAAATTCCACGGATTCGAGCGCAGGGGCTTTCCAGCCGGCCGGCACTTCCACTCCCACGCTAACCTTTGATGGGGTTTGCGCAAAGGAGTGCACGCGCGCAAAGACATCGAATTGTTTTGGCTGGCGCGACTCAACCACCACGTATTGCTCAGGCTCGGGTGTGAGTCCAACGGGTGGAACGATGCGCAGCGGGTAACTCAATACGCTGACCGTGGATGCGTGCAGGCTTTCTACCGGCGTGGTGAAATCGAATGCATAGCCCTCGGCTTCGACATGCGTTCGCGCGAGAACCAGCGGCGGCGGAAACGGCCGCAGAAAATCGCTCGGCGCGTGCGGCGTTTGCGCTCCCGTGGGAACAGCGACGCTGAAATTCGTCGAGCCGTCCTTTTCCTCCTGCTTCGTGATGCTCCACCCTGACGGCAGCGCAAGGTCCAGCTTGGAAAATGTGGCCGGGATATCCTTGCGGTACGCTATTTCGGCGCGCACGCCGAATCCTTCGCCGGCGACAAGTTCACTGCGGTCGGCATTGGATACAATTTTGATGGCCGCGGCATCGGCGAACGCATGATTGATTCGTTCGCGCACTTGCTCGAGTTCCCACAATCCGCTTGCCGCAGACGGTTCCTGCGAGCGCTTCACTTGCTCTTCGAGCGCCGCAATCTGTTTGCCGGCTTCGGCGATCGAGCGCACGGCGCCGGGCCAGTCCAGTTTTTCCGCGGCCATGCGAGCTTGATCAAGATCGTGGTCAGCTGCAGCAAGCGCATCCTGAGACGGCACCGGAAGCACGCGGGCAAGCGACGTGATCGGTTGCGCAAAATCGGACGGCGAAGGTTGTCCTCCCGTCGCGAACTTCAAGCCGTACGGGCGCCGAAGGAACGGCGAATTGAGGAACGGCGTCACGCCTTGCGAGCGGTGATGCAGATAGCCCTGGAGGGCAATGTCTCGATAACTGAGCCCCCAAATCGGAGAAATTTCATCAGCGGGCACCACCCACGAACCGGTGTAATCCACCTTCTCATCCTGCGCGGTCGCGCGCACCGGATCGAGAATCATTTCAGCGCGCCATGGCTTCAGCCCCTCGGCAATTTGTTCGGGATATTTCGTCGGATCGGCCGCGGCCTCGACGGCTTTCGGCGTTTGATAGCCCGAATCCTGATGATTGCCGTGGCCCGTTTTCATGCCGCCCCAGCCGTTGATTACAATTTGCGGGCGCAGCATACGAATCGCGCGCACCATGTCTTCCAGCTCCACCCCATTCCATTTTTCGAGTGTCTCTTCGAGCGTTTTTGAAAATCCGAAATCGACGACGCGCGTGAAATAAAGGTGCGGCCCTTCGACGTTCATCGCCGCCGAAAGCTCGGCGCTGCGCAAGATGCCGAGTTGCGCGCCCTGCTCCGGGCCGATGGCGTTCTGGCCGCCCTCGCCGCGATTCAGCGTCAAAAGCGTCGTGTCCGTGCCCAGCGCGTGCGGCAGATACGTGAGCAGCGTGGAGGCTTCGTCATCGGGATGGGCCACGGTGAAGAGGACGCGCGTCACGACGCGTGCTTTTTGGATCGATTCGAGCGTGTCCGCAACGCTTTGGCCGCGGCCGGGAGCGGGAGGTTCCTGCTGCGCGCTCACGCGACTCAAAACGAGCGTCAGCGCGCTGATCGCAACCAGAAGCGAAAGCACTCCGAATTTTTGCCGGCGTTTGCGTTTCATTGTTGCGCCTCTGTGGCCGCGACAACGGCGAATGGCCAGATGCGGCGATAGCGCGCCTGAATCATATAAGTAACGATGCCCAAAGCGATCACGCCAAGCCCTCCAAGCGCGAATTTCCATCCCGTGGAATAAAATAACGCGACCCAGCCCAAAATCGCCAGCAGGGCCGGCCAAGGATAGAGCCACATCTTAAAGGGAAGCCGCTCCGGAGGCCAGCGCCGCCGCAGGATCATCACGCCCACGCCCTGGCTGATGAACTGCACGATCAGACGCACGGCGATGATCGCCTTGATCACACTGGATAATCGGAAGAGCACGCTGAACGCGAGCGACGCGGCGCCCAGAAACAATAGCGACACGTGCGGAAAATGTTTTTTGGGATGCACGCGCGCGAAGACCGGGAAAAAATTCCCGTCCTCGGCCGCGGCAAATGGCACGCGCGAATAGCTGAGCAGCGTGGTGAAGAGCGAAGCAAACGCGATCCACAAAATCATGATCGTGGCGAACGTGGCGGCGCGCGGGCCATACAGCCTCTCGACGAACGTGCTCACGATGTATTGCGAATTCTGCGCCTCGCGCCACGGCACGACGCCCAGAATGCTCGTCTGCATCGCGAGGTACAACACGGCGATTCCCGCGATCGAAATTAAAATCGCGCGCGGAATGTTGCGCTCAGGTTCGCGAATCTCCGCGCCCAGATTGCAGATGTGGTAATAGCCGAGGTAGGTATAAACCGTGTTGACCGACGCCGAGCCGAGCCCCGCGAAAAACAGCCACGACCAATTCCATGCTCCCGGCGGAAAATCAAACGCCATGCGCGCCGAAAAATGAGTCACTCCTCCCCAAATCAGCCACGCCATCGTGCCCACGACGCCGATCCACAGAAATTTTGAGATCGTCCCCACCGCCGAAATCCTGCGGTACAAAAGCCCGATTAAAAGCAGAACCAGACCCGCCGAAATCAATTTCTGCTCATACGTTCCGAGTGGAATAAGATAGGTGAGATACTGCGAAAATCCAATCGCGCCCGATGCCACTACCAGCGGCGCCTGAATGAGCGTCTGCCAGATATAAAGAAACGACATCAGCCGCCCGCCGCGCCCCGGCCCATAAATTTCCCGCAGAAACGCATACGTCCCGCCGGCCCGAGGCATAGCCGCACCAAGTTCCGCCCAAACAAGTCCATCGAGCAAGGAAAGCACGGCACCCGCGACCCATGCCAGCAGACATTGCGGTCCTCCCATCGCCTGAATGACGAGCGGAATCACGATGAACGGCCCAATCCCGACCATCGCGTTCATGTTCAGCGCGACAGCCTCGCTCAGGCCGAGCCCTCGTTCGAGTTGTTCCTCCGGTAAAGGTGTGGACATGTTCGGCGCGAAGCGCGCAAAGCATATCAGATGCTGGGAAGGGGCTAAAGCTTCGAGGCAAACCGGGAGTGGTGAGAATTCTGATCCGCAAGTGCAATAAAAAGGGCGCCCCTTTATTCAGGCGTTGGGGGATGGCACCAACACCTGCAAAAAGGAGCGCCCTTGAATGACGCGCGGGTCCCGTCAGTTAGTTATGATCGTTGTACCAATCGTGATAGTGATGTCCTTCACGGTCGGTGCCGCGGTCAGCTACGCCCATTTCGAGAGGCTGCTGCAGGCGGAACGTCAAAACGGAATCGCGAGGAATCCGAACGACGTGCCCGCGGGCTTCCCCGCCCTGAATCGCGCCGACAATGGAACCGACCAGGCTGTCGTCCTGCCGTGCCTCCTGGCGATTGGGTTCCACCTTTACTGCGTATCGTTCGCCATTCACTGTCACCGATTCGATGTCGATAATCAGATCATTGTCGTGGGAGACTCGCACCATCAGTTCCACGCGCGAACCTCTGGGAATTGCGAGACGGCCATCGTTTCCGCGCACGTCCTGATCTACCGTTCCGCTGTAAACTTGATTGTCTCTGTGGTCCGTATCGATGGTGTCATTGCTGCGCACGGCAATCGTTGTTCCGGGATCAAGCCGCGTGACTCGATCTCGGTCCCGATCCCTGTCATGATCGTCTCTGTCTTGGGCAGAAACGCCTGGCAGGATGCTCAGAGCCACTAGAAGCGCCATGGCTCCAAAAAATCCAGCCAAGGGTCGGGCAGCAGTAATAGACTTCTCGTTCCACTTCGTCCGAATAATTTTCATTGTCCTCAATCCTCCTCCGATAGGGACCTGGGCCTGCCCCGACTATACTTTCCACATTACGGTTGAAGATTGGGTTTCATCAATCAGAGGAAGACTGTATTCGCAGGGGTGAATTTCGTGGCAGGCTCAGCCTCCGATCTGCGAAAACAGAGACACAATAATATTTCGCGGGCGCCGGGGGCGCCTGCATTCGCGGACTATTTCGCTTATTTAGCCGCTAATGAAATCAAGGCAACGGGGAAGTGCTTAAATTTTCCCGTCGGGCAACTTGTCGGACGCGGAAGCCGCGGCGCTCTTTGCCTTCTTCGGCGCTTTTTTGCCGCGATACGCTGGTCCCCAATCCACACCATGCCGCGTGGAATCATGCGTTCCAGTATCCAATCCGCCTTGATTCAAATCCTGCTGTTCGATGTTCTCGGATTCCTGCCGTCCTTCGTCCCGGTCTTCTTCCCTGCCGGATGGGTTTATTTTCTCGTCAGCCATGATGTCGGCCTCCTTCAGTCTTTGATGCCCGTAATCAATTTTAGGTGCCACGATAAATAAGGTCGATAAGGTAAAACAGGTAGCAAACAGAATAATCACGGCCGGCAAACGCAGAGATTAATTGCGCTTATTTCGCGCAGAAAAGGCAAAATGATGCAAAATCGTGGCGGAGCAAATCGCCTGGATGCTGAAGCTTGGAATTATCCTGACTGCAGCAACCATCACGGTGCTCATCGTGGAATTTTTCCGCGCGCGCCGCAGGCCCTTTCCCGCCCACGGCTGGCTCGGCCTCTTCGCGCTGCTTGGCGCGGAGTACTTGATGTTTCACGGCATCGAGCCGGCGGCGACGTATTTCAGCCCGGTGGCCTGGACCTCGTACATCCTGATCGCCGATGCCGCAATCTTTGCGATCTCCGGCCATTCACGGTTGCGCGAGGAGCCGCTCGGGTTGATGAAGATGGCGGCGCTTTCCATTCCGCTGTGGCTGATTTTTGAGGCGTACAATTTGCGGCTCGCGAACTGGGCGTACGTCGGCCTGCCGCAGGGGCGCGTCGAAAGATGGTTCGGCTACGGTTGGGCGTTCGCGACGATCACGCCGGGAATTTTCATGACCGCCGCGCTCATCGATTCCTTCGGCTGGTTCAAAGAGGATTCGCGCCCGCTGCGTTTCAGCCGCGCGATGGAAACAACGTTCGTCGCGCTCGGCGCGGCAATGCTCGTCGTGCCGCTTGTGGCCCCCAGGCGCGTCGCCGCGTATCTTTTCGCATTCGTCTGGCTCGGTTTTTTATTTCTTCTCGAGCCGATCAACCGCCGCCTTCACTTGCCCTCCTTCGAGAGAGATCTCGCGCGGGGAAGTCGCACGCGGCTCTACTCGTTCCTCGCGGCGGGCTGGGTGTGCGGCTGGCTTTGGGAATTCTGGAATTACTGGGCTCGTACTGGATGGGTGTATACGTTCCCAATCGGCCAGCACTGGAAGATTTTTCAGATGCCCGCGCCGGGTTATCTGGCTTTCCCGGTGTATGCGCTAGAATGTTTCGCGATGTACGTGTACGGCGCGTGGCTCCTCAGCCCCAAATACGTCGCCGAGAAAAAATATTCGGAATAGCCGCATGCGCATTTCAAACCGATACTTCCGCGTATTGTTCTTACTGGCCCTTGCGGCATGCGCATATTTTTGCCCTCTGCAAGCGTGCGCCTCTGAACTCGATATTCCTCCGGATGCGACCAAGGCCATCAACTTGATGTACTTGGGCAAGCCCGAGGAAGCCGTCGCGCTCGCTCACAAGCTCGAAGCCGCGCGGCCCGAACATCCGCTCGGATATCTCATCGAAGCCGACGTGCTTTGGTGGAATATTTATTGCAAATGGTCCGAGCGAAAATACAACACGATTGACGCCTGGAGCCACACGCGCCCCGCGGACGCCGATGACGATGCGGACCTTGCGCTCTCCGACAAAGTGGCGCGCCTCGCCGAAGCCGGCATCGCCAGGCAGGACACGGCCGAAATGGAATTGTACGCGGGACTGGGCTATGCATCGCGCGCGCGGCTGCTGGGCCTGCGTTTTGAGAAAATGCCGGTGGCGCATGCGGGCGTCGAGGCGCGCAAACACCTGCTGCGCTGCCTCGAACTCGATCCCGAAATGGCGGACGCCTACCTGGGCCTCGGGCTCTACAACTATTACGTCGACACGCTTTCCGCTATGGCCAAAATTCTGCGTTTTTTTATGGGCATTCCGGGCGGAGACAAGCACGTGGGTTTGCGTCAACTCGAGATTGCTTCTACCAAAGGAGAACTGACCGAGCTCGAAGCGCGCTTCAACATGGCCAAGAGCCTCCGCAACTACGATTTCGATTACGCGCGCGCTGAAAAGGCCGCGGCACCATTGATTGCCGAATATCCGGCGAATTGCATATTCTTGCTGCTCACGGGAGACATCGAGCAAAAACTCGGCCACACCGAAGAGGCTGCCGCGAAGTTTCGCACCGTGGCCGCGGCTCAATGGGAAGAGCCTGTATGCGCGGAGCGCGCCCGCAAGCTCGCCAACGAAGCACTCGCTTCGATAAGCGTGAACCAATGAGAATTTGTTACCGTGAGCGTAATGTGCTTCGCTGTCGGGGGATCTTATGCTAGAGGAACGTTCTTAGAGGACAACATCTTGAATCACGTTGTGGACCAAGTGAGACCGTACTTCAGCCAATGACAGCCCAGTTTGCGCGTCTTCAGCTCCAGACTTCCGAAAGGAAAAGGATGGAGGGTCAAAATGTTTCCTATCGCTACTGGAGTTATAGTGTTTTTTTGGGTGGCGGCAGTATTAGCAGGAATGGTTACAGGGCTGATTTCTGGCTCACTACTTGCGCGGGTTTTGAAGATTAACCTAAAGGGCATCTGGAAAGATGCACTGCTCGGCGGGATCGGTGTTTTTGTGGGTTACCTTCTCACAATTAGTATGCCTTGGCCGGAAAACACTATCACTACAGATCAGAGCCGAACCACAATGCATCAGTTCCAGCATCCTTTCTTTGTTGGCTACGCGTTTGCTGCGGCATTTCCTGCGCTGCACCAACTCTACCGGCTGAGACAGTTTAGAAAAAGTCGTCCGCCAGCCACCGAGTGGAACTGACAACCGAGTTTTCGCATGGGTCCACCCGAATTGATTATTTCGCGCTCTTCTTATGATCCAACTTTAAGGTGAGGACGAATTCCTTGCGTGTGTCGAAGTTCGATATCGACCGCGTCCCCGACGTCCAGCCTTCGCGTTCAGCGTGAATTTCGTAGTCCACGTTAAGATCCAGCCCGCTGAAACGAAATGTCCCGTCACTGTCGGAGAGATGCGTAATGATGTCCTGCGTGCGCAGATTTTTCAGATAGACCACAGCGGTTTCCACAGGGGCCTCTTCCTTGTCCACGACCGTGCCGCGAACCGTCCGCAGCTCGTTTTCCTTGCCCTTGGGTTTTTCCTGCGCGAACAGCACGGTAGCCGCCAAAACGGCGACCGTGACCAGTACAAGCGTTCTGCGCAGGTTCATGGTTTTCCTCCGGCTTCCGTCTCCGTTTTTGGCCCCGTGTGGGACGCCTTCTGGGGCTGCATCCGGATCGTCAGGTCCGCTTGATTGTCTTGTTGCGCGTCAATCTTGCGTGTTTCCGTTTTGAAGCCGCGCGCTTCGATCACGAGTTCGTACTCCGCGCCGGGTGGAACGCGGAAGGCCACCTCGCCCTGATGGTCGGACATTCCTTCCCACTGAAATTTCTTTTGATCCGATCGGCGGACGCGTGCCCGGGCGCCCGGAAATGCGAAACCCTGTTCATTAAACACGGTAGTGAAAATGACAAAAACGCGGGGGCGCAGACCGCTTGCATCCTGGGCCCTGGCGGCCGGCTCAAAACTGCGTGCCGCGCCCGCGAGACAGACCAATCCAACGAAAGCAATCGTCAAGCGCACGGAAGTAAGGCGTCCAAAAGGAGAGAGGCGATGCCGGAAGAACGCGAAGAGCGGTTCAAACTTCTTCTTCTTCGTCTTCTTCCTCTTCGTCATCGTCCTCAAGATCATCCCCATCCTCAGACTCTTCCTCTTCTTCCTCTTCGTCCTCGTCATCGGTGATGGCATTGACCTTGACGGGATGAATCTGCACGACTTCCATTTCGGTTTCGCACTCGAGGCAGGCCAGGATTTCGCCTTCCTCGACTTCGTCTTCGTCAACGTCAATTTCAGTTGCGCATTTAGGACACCGGACCACGGCGGAAACCTCCTTGGGGATCGGGTGCGGGGCCGCCTCCGGCGGAAAGCCCGCGGAAATTAGGACACACTTGCTGCCGAGGTATTATATAACGCGAAGCGCCCCCATAGGGAAGCGGCCAAAAACTACGATGACCCCCAGACGAGAATATCCCGACCAGCCCATGATTGGCGTTGGCGGAGTAGTGATTGACAACGAGCGCGCTCTTCTCATCCGGCGCGCCAGCCCGCCGCTCAAAGGCGAATGGTCCATTCCCGGCGGCCTGCTGGAAGTAGGTGAGACGCTGGAGCAGGGCGTCGTGCGGGAGTTGGCCGAGGAAACCAGCCTCGAAGTGCGCGTCGTCGAACTCATCGAGGTGTTCGAGAGAATTTTTCCCGCGCCTGCCAACGCGGACGGCACGCCCGGCGACGTGCGCCGCCCGCAGTATCACTTCGTCATTCTCGATTATCTTTGCGAAATCCGCGGAGGAACGCTTTCCGCGGGAAGCGACGCCCTGGAATTTGCCTGGGCGCGCGAAGAAGAATTGGCAAACTTCGGCTTAACGGCTGCAGTCACACGGGTCTTGAAAAGAGCGTTTGCCAGGACACGCGAGCGAGCCTCGTCAGGAGAACCGCTTTTGTAGCGCCCGCCTTAAGGCGGGCATCTCTTTCCCGCAAGAAATGTCGTTCAGAAAATAGGCAATACAAAAGCCTAAGAAGATTTTCGATCCGCGCGGCTCCAGCCGTAACGCCCTAGCAACAGCACAAACTTGCAATTGAACAACGCACGGGATTTCAGCTCGCCGTTTTCCAATCTCGCCTGCATCAGTTCCTGGTTGTCGCGATCACCCACCGGAATCACCAGGCGTCCGCTTTCTCTCAGTTGGCTGGCAAATATTCGCGGAATTTCCGGAGCCCCCGCGGTGACGAGAATTGCGTCATAAGGCGCGGCGTCGAGGAAGCCAGCGGAGCCGTCCCCGTTGTGAACGTGGACGTTCGCATAGCCCAGATTCGTCACCCGTTCCTGCGCGGCAAGCGCCAGCGACGTGTGGTTTTCCACGGTGATGACCTGGCTCGCCAGGAGCGAAAGCACCGCCGCTTGATAGCCCGAGCCCGTGCCGATTTCCAGCACGCGCTCGCTGCCCGTAAGTTCGAGCGCTTCCGTCATGGCCGCGACCATGTACGGCTGCGAGATCGTTTGGCCCTCGCCGATCGGCAACGGCTTGTCGGCATAAGCTTCGTTCCGGAATTTCAGGGGGACAAATTCATGGCGAGGAACAGCGGCCATCGCTTCCAGAACGCGCACGGAAGAAACGCCGCGCTTGCGGATTTGCGTGTCGATCATCGCGCGGCGTTCCGCGACCGTTGCATCGATGGGGAGTCCCGAGTTACGCATGAACAATTATAAACTCCCCGGCGAACGCGGCGCCATTCGCGCGAAATCAGCTTCTCTGATCGAGCGGCGCGTACGGCCGCAGGTCGTAGCCCAGGTAAACCTGGCGCGGTCGCGCAATTTTCTGCTCAGGATCGAGCAGCATCTCTTCCCACTGCGCGATCCAGCCGCTGGTGCGTGGAATCGCGAATAGCACAGGAAACATGGTCACCGGAAAGCCCATGGACTGGTAAATCAGCCCGGTATAAAAATCCACGTTGGGATAAAGTTTTCTGGAAACGAAATAATCGTCTTCCAGGGCGATGCGCTCGCATTCCAGCGCGATATTCAAGAGCGGATTGCGCCCCATGATTTCAAAAACGCCGTCGGCCACGTGCTTGATGATGCGCGCGCGCGGATCGTAATTTTTGTAGACGCGATGGCCGAAGCCCATGAGCTTCGTTTCGCCGGCCTTCACGCGCTTGATGAACGCGGGCACGTTGGCGAGCGAGCCGATTTCCAGCAACATGCGCAGAACTTCCTCATTCGCGCCGCCATGCAGCGGGCCGTACAGCGCCGCGGTGGCCGCCGCCGTCGCCGAAAATGGATCGACGTGCGAGCTGCCTACGCAGCGCATGGCGTTCGCCGAACAATTCTGCTCGTGGTCCGCGTGCAGAATAAACAGCACGTCCAGCGCATGCTCCAGCGTCGGGTTCGGCCGGTATTTCAGCTCGGACGTCTTGAACAGCATATTCAGAAAATTCCCGGCGTAGCTCAGCTCGTTGTCCGGATAGGCGAACGGCATCCCCAGGCTGTGCCGGTAGGAAAACGCGGCCAGCGTGGGCATCTTCCCGATCAAGCGATACGTCTGCTTGCGGCGCGAGTCCTTGTTAAAAATGTCTTTGGCCTCGGGATAAAATGTGGAAAGCGCCGCGATGGCCGAGATCATCATGCCCATCGGGTGCGCGTCGTAGTGAAACCCGTCCAGGAATTTTTTCACTGACTCATGAATAAAGGTGTGATGCGTGATGTGGTAGGTCCACTCTTCGAGCTGCGAGCGGTTGGGCAACTCGCCGTGCAAAATCAAATAGGCCGTTTCGAGATACGTGCTCTTCTCGGCCAGCTCCTCGATCGAATAGCCGCGGTATCGCAGGATGCCTTTATCGCCGTCGATGAACGTGATCTTGCTCTGGCACAGGGCCGTATTGTTAAAGGCCGGGTCGTAGCTCATCATCCCGAATTCGTCGGGCTTCACCTTGATCTGGCGCAGATCGGTGGCGTGAATCGTGTCGTTCTTGATGGGAATTTCGTAGGCCTTCCCTGTGCGGTTATCGGTAATGGATAAAGTGTCCCGGCTCATGCGGGTGGTCCCTTCGGCTGCAACCTGCGTTTCAGGCGTAGTTGGATTCATATTGGTTCTCACTCTTTCAAAAAACGGGCACGTAGGAATTTACACCAAGTTTGGATTTTGCGGGAGTGGTATCGCACCGGTTCCCCCAGTATGGGAAGATGCTCCGGGAGCTGACCGGGTTGCGCCCTTTTAGCGACTGTTGCATCTAAAGTAATGTTAAAAGCGATAACAAGGCCTCTGCATACTGAAAAAGTCCAGGAGAAATCACCATGATCCAAACCATTCGCTCAAAAGATCGCTATCAATCTGAAACCGATTGGCTTAGTACCAAGTGGCATTTCTCGTTTGCCGATTACCACGACCCCGATAACATGAATTTCGGGCCCTTGCGCGTCTTTAACGACGACACGGTTGCGCCCGCCGGAGGTTTCCCCCTGCATGCCCACCGCGAAATGGAAATCGTCACCTATGTGATCGACGGCGCGCTGGAACACAAAGACAACATGGGCAATACCGGCGTCATTCGCCCCGGCGAAATCCAGCGCATGAGCGCGGGAACCGGCATCCATCACTCCGAATATAACCCATCGGAAAAAGACCCCGTCCACTTGATCCAGCTTTGGATCATGCCGGCAGTCCAAAACCTGCGGCCGTCATGGGAGCAAAAAAGTTTCTCTTTGTCCGGCCGCAAAGGTAAGTTGCTGCCGATTGCCGTGCCCGCCGACAAGAATGGGAACGCCACTACCTCGACGGCCGTACAGATTCACCAGGACGCGACCATCTACACGTCTCTGCTCGCGCCCGGCCAATCGGCCACGCACAAACTCGGAGCGGGACGCCGCGCCTACATTTTCGTGATTAACGGAAACCTGAAACTCAACGGCGAAACACTCGCCGCGGGAGACCAGGCCCGTGTCTCCAGCGAGCGCGATTTGCAACTTTCCGCCACGCCGGGTTCAGGCGCGACACCGGCGGATTTCCTGCTTCTCGATCTTCCGTAAGTTGGAAACTAAAAACGGCCAGCGGAAAACGGGTCTAACGATTGAGACGAGATCGTGGTTGGTTTTTAGTGGCACAGGCTTCAGACCTTGCGGAAAAACTCAAATTTTTGTCATTCCGAGGCGC
>PMOP01000134.1 GCA_003161495.1 Acidobacteriota bacterium
GCCACCGAACTGAATCAGGAACTCAAATTGGAAATGGCGGGATTGCGCGCGCCGGAACGCATCGACATGATCGCGCGACGCCAGCTTGGATTGACCGCTCCCGTGCCGGGACAAGTGGCTCCGATGGAGCTGCCGCCGAATGCGGTGTTGGCGGAAGCGCGCCCCGCAAACGCTCCCGCGGCGCAGCAATAAATTTCTTTTTGCGGTTTTCAATCCGCCGCACCCGGCTTACGTTTGGAAAGGTGAACCGGAGCCGCCCGGCCAGACGGACGCGCCCGAACCTCACGGCTGTTCGTCCCGGAGTTCCCGGCGAAAATATGGATCTTCGCAGTCCCCGGACCCGGATCATCATTGTAGCTGCCCTCGCGGCGATTTGGACCGGGGCGGTGTTCGGACGGCTGGCCTACCTGCAACTTTTCCGTTACAGCGAATATTATTCACGCGCGCAACACCAGCAGCGGCTCATCGTGGACGTGGGCGCGAGCCGCGCCGAAATTTTTGACCGCAACATGAATCCGCTGGCGATGAGTGTTCCTGTCGATTCAGCCTTCGCCGTGCCCTCGGAAATCGCCGACCCTTACATGGTTTCGCGCCTGGTTGGAAAGGTCCTCGACACTCCGGCCGACGAAATCGCCACGCGCCTTGCGGGCTCGCGTTCCTTTGCGTGGATTGCGCGCAAACTGCCACCCGAAAAAGCGGACCGCCTGGCCGCGATGAATTTGCGCGGAATTTATTTTCAGCGGGAAGGCGGACGGTTTTATCCGAAACGCGAACTCGCCGCGCACGTGCTGGGTTACGTGGACATTGACGAAAAAGGACTGGGCGGCATCGAGTACTCGCTTGACGACAGCATTCGCAGCAAGCCGGGGAAAATGCTGATCCTGGCCGATGCGCACCGGCGCTGGTATGACTCGACCGACAAGGCTCCGGACAGCGGCACGAGCGTCGTGCTTACGCTGGACGAAAAAATTCAGTACATCGCGGAAAAAGAACTGGCGCAGGCCATTCACGATACCCAGGCAAAGTCCGGGACCGTCATCGTCGAAAATCCAATTTCCGGAGAACTCCTGGCCGTCGCGAACTGGCCGACGTTCAATCCCAATGCCGCGAAGGACAGTTCCGCGGAGGCGCGCGTGGATCGCGCGGCGAGCGCCTTGTACGAGCCGGGCTCCGTTTTCAAAATCGTGACGCTTTCCGCGGCGATCGATCAGGGCGTCACGAATCCGAACGATGTGGTCGATTGCCAGAATGGCGCGATTTATATCGCCGGGCATCGCATACGCGACCACAAGGCGTACGGGCTTCTGACGGTTTCGCAGATTCTGGCTTACTCGAGCGATGTCGGCGCCATCAAACTTGGGCTGCGGCTCGGAGCGCCCAAATTTTACGACTACATTCGCGCGTTCGGCTTCGGCCAGCCTACAGGCGTGGATTTGCCGGGCGAGAGCCGCGGGAAGTTGCGCCGCCTGGAAAACTGGACACCTGTTTCGGTGGGTTCGATTTCCATGGGCCAGGAAGTGGGCGTAACTCCGCTGCAGATGATCTCGGCGGTGTCCGCGATTGCCAACGGCGGAACCTTGTATCGCCCGCATGTTGTGCAGGAACTTCGACGGGGCTCGAAAGTGTTGCCCGCAGACGGGCCCTTGACGCCGATGGAACCGCGTCGCGCGATTCGGCCGGAAACGGCGGCCACGCTGCGGCGGATGATGGAAGGCGTAGTTCTGGCAGGTGGGACAGGCACGTTAGCGCGTCTGGATGGGTGGACCGCGGCGGGCAAGACGGGCTCGGCGCAAAAAATCGATCCGAACACCGGCCGTTATTCTCCCACTAATTTCGTGGCGTCCTTTACGGGTTTTGCGCCGATCAATAATCCCGCGGTTACGATTTTGGTTTCGATGGACTCGCCGGTGGGGCTGCATGAGGGTGGTTCGGTTGCGGCACCGATTTTTAAACGCATCGCCGAGCAAGTCTTGCCTTATCTGGAAGTGCCGCGAGACGTGCCCTTGAATGCGCGGTTAATTCAGGCGGCTTACAAACGGCAGGAGGCCGCGGACGGCAGTTCGCTGGACGATTCTACGGCCACCGATTTTTCTGCGCAGCTTGAAGAACTACCTGTGGAGGCCACGCGCGCGGGAACGGTAGAACCGAAGGCGCACTCCTCCGAGGTGATGATGGGTGTGGACGAAGGCGGTGACATCACCGTTCCGGACTTCGCCGGGAAAACGATGCGGGAAGTTACCGAGATGTGTTTGCGATTAGGGCTGGACCCGGTGCTTGTTGGCAGCAATCTTGCTACCGATCAAACGCCGGCGCAGGGTGCGACGGTGAAGCCAGGGGCCAGGATAACGGTCCAATTCGGGACGCCATCGAAGCCGGCGAATGCTGCGAAGCCGCACAAGAGTTCGAAGCGATAGCAAGAATGGGGTCGGCCAGATCGTGGCCGCAGATACGATTGAGTGTACTTCAAGAAACGGAATGCAGGGTCGTTGCCAATGACGCTGGCGGACAACCAAAGCCGCTGGGTCCAAACTGCGTTCGAGAGCCGAAAATGAAATTACCCGCGCTGCTGAAGGATGTGGAAGCAGACATGCCGGCTGGCGCTGATGACCTGGAGATTCAACACGTCGCCTGCGATTCGCGAAAGGTGCAGGCGGACACTCTGTTTTTCGCGCTGCACGGGGCGAAGGCCGATGGCAATGCATTCGTGCGCGATGCG
>PMOP01000163.1 GCA_003161495.1 Acidobacteriota bacterium
TGGCTGAAGCAGCTAGGCCGCACGCGCGAGGAATTGCAGAGCATTCCGATGCCGCCGGAGCAGCGCAAACGCTTGCTGCACCAGTACGCGAGCTTGGACCCGAAGGCGCATTAGAGGGCGAGAACTTGGCGTCAATTTTGTAGCGCCCGCCTGAAGGCGGGCGCTACACAAGACTTCGCTTTAGCTATTTGGCTGGGAAGAAAATATGGAGTTGCAATCGAAATGATCGGAAAAGTTTATCTGGTCGGCGCGGGACCGGGCGACCCGGAACTGCTTACGCGCAAAGCGTGGCGCGTGCTGCAGTCCGCGCACGTCGTGCTGCACGACGATCTCGTGTCGCAGGAAATTTTGCGTGTCCTTCCGCTGTCCGCTCAGGTGATGAACGTCGGAAAACGCTGCGGCGCGAAAGGAATTTCGCAAGCTGAAATAAACGGACTCATGGTGCAACTGGCGCGCGAAGGAAAAATTGTCGCGCGGCTCAAATGCGGCGATCCTCTGCTGTTTGGCCGCGCAGGCGAGGAAATGGAAGCTCTGCGCCGCGCGGGGATCGAATTCGAGGTGATTCCCGGCGTCACGGCGGCGCTGGGCGCGGCGGCTTCGGCGCAAATTTCTCTTACAGACCGCCGGCACGCTTCACGCGTCGTGTTCGTAACAGCGCATCGCGAAGGCGGAACCGGACTGCGCAACGAGCGGCATGTGGCAGCGGACACGACCTACGTAATCTACATGCCGGGCCATCGCTACGCCGAGCTTGCCGCGGAATTGCAGGCGGCAGGCATCGGCGCGGACATTCCGTGCGCCGTGATTTCGCGCGCCACCACTAAGGACGAAACGATTTTCCGCACAACCATCGGGCGATTGCGCGAGTGCCCGGCAGCAGCATCGCCGTCGCTGCTCGTCGTGGGAATCGTCGCGGGCCTTGCGGCGAAAGAAGCGGACATTCACGACAGTGAATTTTCAAGCAAGCTCAACGAAGAAGTTTTGCAGCTTGCTCTGCAGCATCCATACAATGATCTCGAAGGGGATCTCCACGGGGGGAGCAGTGTCGAATAAGCGAGTACGAGTTGGAATTCTGGGCGCGACCGGAATGGTCGGCCAACGTTTTGTTCAGATGCTCGAGCATCATCCGGAATTCGAGATTGCGGCTTTGGCGGCGTCGGACCGTTCGCAGGGAAAAACGTACGGCGAGGCCTGTACCTGGCGGCTGGTGGGCGACATGCCGTCCTTCGTGAAATCGATGGTCGTGCAGCCNNTATCCCGTCGTCAGCAATGCTTCTTCCTTCCGCATGGACGCCGATGTTCCTCTCCTCATTCCCGAAATCAATTCCGATCATTTAAAAGTGCTGGATCGCCAGAAAAGCGGGCGCGGCTTTTCGACGGGCTACATTGTCACGAATCCGAATTGTTCGACGATCATCATGGCGCTGGCGCTCGCGCCGCTGCACGAAAAATTCGGAATCGAAGCAGTGATCGCGACCACGCTGCAAGCCGTCTCCGGCGCGGGCTATCCCGGCGTGCCTTCGCTGGACGTTGTTGACAACGTGCTTCCCTTCATCGACGGCGAAGAGCCGAAGATGGAAAGCGAGACGCGAAAAATTCTCGGCCGCCTCGGAACCAACTCGTTCGAAAACGCGCCGTTCGCCGTGAGCGCGCAATGCCATCGCGTGAATGTGGCGGACGGCCACATGGTGGCCGTGCGCGTGAAGCTCGCGAAACGCACCTCGATCGAGGAAGTCCGTGAAGCGCTCACGTCGTACACTTCCGTGCCGCAGCAACTGAAATTGCACACCGCGCCCAAACATCCCATCCTCGTGCGCGACGAAAAGGATCGTCCGCAACCGCGCATGGACCGCGACGCGGGCGGCGGCATGAGTGTCACCGTCGGCCGTCTTTTCCCGGACAGCGTGTTCGATTACCGTTTCGTCGTTCTCGGGCACAACACTGTGCGTGGCGCGGCCGGTGCGGCGATATTGAATCTGGAATTGCTGCAAGCGCGCGGCCTGCTCCATGGAAAAACCGCGCGGGAAAATACGGCGCCCGTCGAAGCGAGGGTGCGATGAGCCGTCCGATCCAGGTGATGAAATTCGGCGGCACGTCGGTGGGCGATGCCAATCGAATCCGCAGCGCGGCGACGATCGCGGCGCATGCATCGAAGGAACGCTCGGTCGTCGTGGTTGTTTCCGCGATGTCCGGCGTGACAAACACGCTGATCGCGGCGGCTGGAAAAGCGGCGACAGGCGACGAAGCAGCCGCCGAAGCGCTCACCCGGGCGCTGCAGGAAAAACATCACGAGGCCATCGGCAAACTGATTACCGACATTGAAAACCGTCGCGAGCTGCTCTCTGAAATCGACGCGCTGATCGAACGCGCGGCGAATTATTGCCGCGGCTGCGCGCTGCTCGGCGAACTCTCGCCTCGCGCGCTCGACGTGATCGCTGGCACGGGCGAACGCCTCAGCGCGAGAATGGCCGCAGCCGTGTTACGCGAAATGGGCCTTCGCGGAGTAGCCTTCGATGCGACCGATTTGATTGTGACCGACGAAGTTCACGGCGGAGCTCGGCCGCTCGCCGATCCGACGCGAAAGAAAACGCAAGCGGCCCTCCTCCCTTTGCTCGAAGCGGGCGGAATTCCCGTCGTGACGGGCTACGTTGCCGCCACGGCGAAAGGCGTTCCCACAACGCTAGGCCGCGGCGGGTCGGATTATTCCGCGACGATTTTGGGCGCGGCGCTGGACGCGAGCGAGGTCATCATCTGGACGGACGTGAACGGCGTGCTGACCGCGGACCCGCGCATGGTTCCCGACGCGACCACGCTCGACGAAGTTTCCTACACCGAAGCGGGCGAACTCGC
>PMOP01000315.1:0-2201 GCA_003161495.1 Acidobacteriota bacterium
TGCCGCTGCAAACCCTGCGCGCGGACATCGATTACGGCACGTCCGAAGCGCATACCACCTACGGCGTGATTGGCGTGAAGTGCTGGATTTATCAAGGGGAAAACGTTCCCCAGCGCGGGCTGAAAAAGCCGGAAGCGCAGGCAGTGGCTGTATAAGCGTTTACGTAAGAATGTCCGGCGAATGATTTGGCCGGACGGTTCGCCCAGATTTGCCAAAAGGTTTGAGGGATTACGACGATGTTGATGCCAAAGAAAGTGAAGTACCGGAAACAGCAGCGCGGGCGGCGTGCAGGGAAAGCCTGGCGCGGCAGCGATCTTTCGTTCGGCGACTACGGCCTGAAGGCGCTGGAACCCGCTTGGATTACCGACCGGCAGATCGAAGCCTCGCGCGTGGCCATCACCCGGTTCATCAAGCGCGGCGGAAAACTGTGGATCCGAATTTTTCCGGACAAGCCGTTCACAAAGAAGCCGGCGGAAACCCGCATGGGCAAGGGCAAGGGCGCGCCGGAAAAGTGGGTGGCAGTGGTGAAGCCCGGCCGCGTGATGTTTGAAATGGCCGGCGTTGATCTGGCGACGGCGCAGGAAGCGATGCAACTCGCGGCGCACAAGCTGCCGATTCGCACGCGCTTTGTCAGCCGGGCAGGAGCGCTCTGATGGCCAAACGAATTGAAAAAATGCGCGATCAGAATACCGCGGAGCTGAACGAGCGGCAGAACGAGCTGGCCGAGCAGGTCTTCCGACTGCGCTTTCAGCTCTCCACCGGGCAGGCCGAAGCGGTCACCAAGCTGCGATCGGCGCGCAAGGATCTGGCCCGCGTAAAAACACTCCTGCGCGAGCGGGAATTGAGGAAAGCATAATGGCAACTGAGAACGCAGCCGCAACCGCACCCGTACGCGTCCGCCACGAACGCCAGGAAGTTACAGGCGTCGTGACCAGCGCGAAGATGGAAAAAACGATTATCGTGAAGGTTACGCGGATGGTGCAGCACAAGCTGTATCACCGCGTCATCCGAGTCTCCAAGAAATTTTACGCCCATGACGAGGAACGCAAAGCGAAGCAGGGCGACACGGTGAGAATCATTGAAACCCGCCCGCTCTCCAAGTTGAAGCGCTGGCGGCTCGCCGAAATTGTGACGCACAGCAAGCGGGCCATCTAACGTGCCCGATCGAATTAGCAGCGCGGGTTCCGCTGGGAGCCCGGGCATTAAAGGACAACAGTCATGATTCAGATGCGAAGCTGGCTAACGGTGGCCGACAATTCAGGCGCGCGCCAGATTACTTGTATTTTGCCGCTGGGCGGCGACGCGGGCAGCCGCGCGGGGCTTGGCGACGTGATTACGGCGGCGGTGAAGGAAGCGGCGCCGGACAGCGCGGTCAAAAAAGGTTCGGTAGTAAAAGCCGTNNAACGACGCGAATGAGCCGGTGGGCACGCGCGTATTCGGCCCCGTGGCTCGCGAGTTGCGCGAGAAGAATTTTGCGAAGATTGTTTCGCTGGCCCCGGAGGTCTGGTAATGCCTGGAAGAAACCGCATGGAAATTACGCCCACCGCGGCGGGAATCAAGCGGGGCGATCAGGTGCGCGTGATGACCGGGCGCGATCGCGGAAAAACCGGCCGCGTTCTGGCGGTCAATCCCGGAACGCGAACCGTGATGGTGGAACACGCCGGAATGATCAAGCGGCACACGCGTCCAAATCCGTCCAAGAACGTGAAGGGCGGCATCGTCGAAAAAGAAGGCACGCTGCCGATCTCGAACGTGCAGCTCCTGTGTCCCGCGTGCAATAAAGGGACGCGCATCGGCCACAAGGTTTTGCCGGACGGAACCAAGGAACGCGTCTGCCGGCGCTGCGGCAACACNNACAGAAACGGAAACAGGCAGAGACCGAACATGATGAGCCGAATGCACGAACGCTATCGCAAGGAAGTTGTTCCCGCGCTGATGAAGCGCTTCGGGAAGAAAAATCCCATGGCCGTGCCGCGCGTCGCCAAGGTGACCGTCAACATCGGCATGGGCGAGGCCAGCCAGAACGTCAAGCTGCTCGACGTCGCCGTCATTGAACTCGGGCAGATTGCCGGGCAAAAGCCCATCGTGACGCGGGCCAAGAAATCCATCGCGAATTTCAAGATTCGCAAGGGCATGCCGATCGGCTGCTGCGTCACGCTGCGCGGCGACCGCATGTACGAATTCCTGGACCGGCTGTGCAA
>PMOP01000315.1:2247-8833 GCA_003161495.1 Acidobacteriota bacterium
CTGGTATTTCCCGAGATCGATTACACGCGGGTCGACAAGATCAAGGGCCTGAACATCACCCTGACGACGACGGCCAGGAACGACGAGGAAGGCCGCGAACTTTTGAAACTTCTCGGCGTGCCGCTGCGCGCGCAGGGCGATACCGGAAGGAATTAGAGGAGAAACGATGGCGCGAGATTCACAATTTGCCAAGATGCGCAAGAAGCCGAAGTTCAAGGTTCGCGTGCGCAACCGCTGCCGCCTGTGCGGCCGCCCGCGCGGATACCTGCGAAAATTTCAAATGTGCCGCATCTGTTTCCGCGGACACGCGCTGCTCGGGGAAATTCCCGGCGTAGTGAAAGCCAGCTGGTAGGAGCGAAAAAAAAAGATTATGCAAACCGATCCCATTTCAGATTTGCTGACGCGGATACGCAACGCGGCCAAAGCCCGCCACGCCCGCGTGGATATTCCCACCTCGAAATTGAAGGTAGAAGTGGCCCGCATCCTGAAGGAAGAGGGCTACATTTCCACCTACAAACTGATCGAGGAAAACAAGACACGCAAGACGTTGCGGCTGTTTCTGAAATATACGCCGGACAAACGCAGCGTGATCACCGATCTGAAGCGCATCTCCAAGCCCGGCAGCCGGCGCTATCTCGGCTCGGTCGGCATCCGGCCCGTCGTGGGCGGGATGGGCATCAGCATCATGACGACGCCGAAAGGCGTGATGACCGGCCGCGCGGCGCGAAAAGCGCATGTGGGCGGGGAAGTGTTGTGCGAGGTCTGGTAGGCGCCTCGTAAAATTTTTAGAAGCTGGCAGGGGAGTCATCGAGCTATGTCGCGAATTGGAAGAAAACCGATTGCCGTGCCCGCGGGCGTGAAGATCCAGCTCGCGCCGGGTTCCATCGAAGTGCAAGGGCCGAAGGGCAAGATGAGCGTGAACCTGCCGCGAGGAATTACGCTCGAGCAAAAAGGCGCGGAGTTGCANNGTGGCCAACGCCGTTACGGGCGTTACGACCGGATTCAAGAAGGAAATGGATATCGTCGGGGTCGGATATCGCGCCGAGCTGAAGGGAAAAATGGTCAGCTTCGCGCTGGGGTATTCGCATCCGGTGGAGTTTCATATTCCCGAGGGCATTCAGGTCACGGTGGAAAAGCAGACGCACCTGACCGTGACGGGAGCCGACCGCGGAAAAGTCGGGCAAGTCTGCGCGAACATTCGCGGATTGCGGCCGCCCGATCCGTACAAGCAAAAAGGCATTCGCATTACCGGCGAGCGCTTGAAGAAGAAGGCCGGAAAAGCGGGCGCCGCCACCAAGACGGGCGCTTAAATCGGGCGCGAGCTTCCGAGGAAGCGCGCTTGAAGGAAAGAAGGAGAAACTCGTGGCAACAGAACCAGTCCGAAAACTTTCTCGCGACGCGCATCGACGGCGCATTCACCTGCGCGTTCGCACGCGCGTGGTAGGCACGCCGGAGCGTCCGCGCCTTTGCGTGTATCGCTCGAACGGGCACATCTACGCGCAGGTCATCGAGGACCGCAGCGGGCGCACGCTGGTCTCGGCCAGTTCGATTGACAAGGATACCCGCAAGGACCTCAAGGGAGGCAACAACGTGGCGGCGGCAAAAGTGATTGGAAAAAAGATTGCCGAGCGCGCCCGCGCGGCCGGGATCGAGCAGGTGGTGTTCGATCGCGGCGGTTACATGTACCACGGCCGTGTGGAAGCCCTGGCCGCAGCGGCCCGGGAAGCGGGGTTGAAATTTTAAGTTTATGTCAAAAATCATTCTCAGGGAAACACTGGCGGTCCGGCGAAACATCGAGGTCAACGCCAACAGCTTGAAGGACCAGGTCGTGGCCATCCAGCGCGTGACCAAGGTCGTCAAGGGCGGCAAGAACCTCAGTTTTTCGGCTCTTGTCGTGGTCGGAGACCAGAACGGCAACGCCGGCTTTGGCATGGGCAAGGCCCGCGAAGTGCCCATGGCCATCCGCAAGGCGATCGAGCAGGCCAAAAAGAATTTGATTCACTTGAATTTGAAGGGCACGACAATTCCGCACCAAGTCCTTGGCCTGTACGGCTCGGGGCAGGTGATGCTGAAGCCGGCGCCCGAAGGAACCGGAATTATTGCCGGAGGTCCGGTGCGCGCCGTGATGGAAGTCGCGGGCATCTCCAACGTGCTGACGAAGTCCATCGGCACGTCGAATCCGCACAACGTCATCAAGGCCACGTTCGACGCGCTCTTGCGGCTGAAAGATATCGCCAAGGTCGCGGAGTTGCGATCGAAGACGGTGGAAGAACTCACGCGCTGAGAGCGCCGGGACGGTCACGAGTTATGGCGAAAAAAACATCGGGAATGCTGAAAATCAAGTGGGTGCGAAGTTTCATCGCCTGCCCGCAGGACATGCGGCAGACGATTCGCGGGCTGGGATTCCGCAAGATGAACCAGACCGTCGAGCGGGCCGACACTCCCGCGACGCGCGGGATGATTCTGAAGGTCCGGCACCTGGTGGTTGTTGAAGAGTAAGATAAATGAAAAGTAATACGAAAGCATTGCTTGGGAATCGCTCATTGAGGACAACATGGCTGTAAACCTATCGAATTTGAAGCCGCCGCGCGGATCGCGGCACCGCAAGGTGCGCGTGGGACGCGGGATCGGCTCGAAGCTCGGCAAGACGGCGGGCAAGGGCAACAAGGGACAGAAATCGCGCAAGGGCTATTCGCGGCGCCCGGGCTTTGAGGGCGGCCAGATGCCGCTGCGCCGGCGCATCCCGAAGCGCGGATTTCATAATCCGACGCGCGTCGAATATGCCGTTGTAAATGTCGAGTCGCTCGACATTTTCCCGGCAGGCACGACGGTGACTCCCGAACTGCTGATCAGTTCCGGGCTCCTCCGCCAGGTTCGCGCGGACATTAAAGTTCTGGGCGACGGCGAGTTGAAAAATTCACTCACCGTGCAGGCGCACAAATTCAGCAAATCGGCCGAGGAGAAAATTACCCGCGCCGGTGGCAAGGCCGAGCTTCTCTCATGAACCAGTTTTTTGAAGCATTCGCCAACATGTTCCGGATTCCGGACCTGCGCAAGCGTCTGTTGTTCACGCTGGCGATGCTGGCGGTGTACCGTCTGGGCGCGTTCCTGCCCACGCCGGGAATCAATACGGACGTTCTGGCGCAGTTTTTCAACCAGAATCAAGGGTCCGTGCTGGGCGTTATCGATCTGTTCAGCGGCGGCAACTTCCGCCGGCTGACGATTTTCGCTTTGGGCATCATGCCGTACATCACGGCATCCATCATTTTGCAATTGATGACCGTGGTGTGGCCGTATCTCGAGCGCCTGCAAAAAGAGGGCGAACTCGGCCGCAGAAAAATTACGCAGTACACGCGCTACCTGACGATCCTGCTCAGCATCGTGCAGTCGTTTTCGATTGCGGTCACCCTGGAAAAGACCGGCGGGCCGAGCAATCAGCCGCTCGTGTATAACCCGGGCATTGCTTTCGTGCTGATGACCATCCTGACGCTGACGACGGGTTCCGCGTTCATCATGTGGCTTGGCGAGCAAATCACCGAGCGCGGCGTCGGCAACGGGATGTCGCTGATTATCTTTGCGGGGATCGTGGTCGGCCTGCCGCGCGCGGTCGGCGACCTGTTTGACAAGTTCCGGACGGCGCAATGGGGACCGTTTACCGGCCTCGCGCTCTTATTGCTGATGGCCCTGATGATCGCGGTCGTCGGCGTGATCGTTTTTGTGGAGGGCGGCCAGCGGCGCATCCCCGTGCAATACGCGAAACGCGTGATGGGGCGCCGCATGATGGGCGGGCAGATGACCTATCTCCCGTTGCGCGTCAATTCCGGCGGCGTGATTCCGCCGATTTTCGCCAGCTCTCTGCTCACGTTTCCAGGCACCATCAATTTGTTCCTGGGCCGGAAATTCAAGGCGGTAGACTGGCTGGCCACGAACCTGGCCTGGGGCGAGCCCTGGTACATTCTGGTCTACATCACGCTGATAGTGCTGTTCGCGTTTTTCTACGTCGGAATCGTGTTCAATCCGACCGAGCTGGCCGACAACATGCGCAAGTACGGCGGATTCATTCCGGGCATACGCCCGGGACGCAATACGTCGGAGCATATCGACCGCGTTCTTCGCCGGCTTACCTTCGTCGGCGGGGTATATCTCGCGGCGGTTTGTCTCCTGCCGGAGTGGCTCATGGCCGGCATTCACTTGCAGCATTTACCTGTTGTCGGAACGTGGTTTGACAACCATATGTGGCGCTTCGTTCTGGAAGGTTTGAAAGTGAATTTTTATTTTGGCGGCACCTCGCTGCTGATCGTGGTCGGCGTGGCGATGGATACAGTCCAACAGATCGAGGCCCAACTGGTGATGCGGAACTACGAGGGATTTGTAAAGAAGGGAAAGCTGCGTGGCCGACGTTACGGCTGATCGTGGCGCAGTAGGCGTTTCTCAGGGTTTGGGGCGTGCGGTGATCTTGCTGGGCCCGCCGGGAGCCGGCAAGGGAACGCAAGCCCAGCGCATCGCGCAGCGGTATCATTTGCCGCACCTTTCGACCGGGGACATGTTTCGCGACAATATCCAGCGCGATACAGAACTCGGCCGCAAAGCAAAACCCCTGATGGAGCGCGGCGAACTGGTCCCCGACGAAATCGTCCTGGGCATGGTCGCGAACCGTATCGGCCAGGCGGATTGCGCCAAGGGATTCGTCTTTGACGGTTTTCCGCGCACGCTGCAGCAGGCGGACGACCTGGAACGGATTTGCAGGCAGTACAAGCTGGGCTGCACCATTGTGTTGCACATGGTCGTGAACCCGGCATTGCTCATGCGGCGGCTGACGGGGCGAAGAATCTGCAAGGCGGGTGGGCACATCTATAATGTATACGAGCGCCCGCCAAGGCGTGAAGGCATCTGCGACGTGGACGGAAGCGAGTTGATTCACCGCCCCGACGATTCCGAAGGGGTTATTGGCGAGCGACTGCACGCATATGACCGGCAAACGCAGCCGCTGGTCGAGTATTACAAGTCTCGGGAGTTGCTCACTCCGGTCGATGCCATGGCCGTCGCGGACACGGTAACCGAGGCCATTGCCAGGATTCTGGACGGAGCGATCGCTCATAAATGATTGTCTGCAAGTCACAGGCGGAACTTGAAAAGATGCATCGGGCTGGCCTCGTGATCTGGGAAGTATTGAACGATTTGCGCGGGATGGCCCGGCCGGGAGTGAGCACGAAGGAACTTGACGAATACGCGGAACGCAAGACGGCGGAACGCAAGGTTCGTCCGGCGTTCAAGAATTACCGGGGCTATCCGGCGACGCTGTGCACTTCGGTCAATTCCGAGGTCGTGCACGGGATCCCGTCGAAGTCGCGCGTGCTGCAGGAGGGCGACATCATTTCACTGGACTTTGGAGTCGAATGCGAAGGCTACTACGCGGACGCGGCTGTGACCGTGCCGGTGGGGGAGATTACTCCGGAATTGAAAAAACTTTTAACGGTAACCCGGGAATCCTTGGATCTGGCGATTGAAAAGGTTCGCGTGGGAAACCGCTTGTCCGACATTTCGGCCACGGTGCAGGAGTGGTGCGAGAAGAAGAATGGCTACTCGGTGGTGCGCGATCTTTGCGGCCATGGCATCGGGACACACATTCATGAGGAGCCAAACGTGCTGAATTATGGCCAACCGGGCCGTGGCCCGCGCCTGCAGGAAGGCATGGTTCTAGCGATCGAGCCCATGGTGAATATCGGCGGACCGGATGTCCGCGTGCTGGACGACGAATGGACAACGGTGACGGCCGACGGCACGAAGTCGGCCCATTTCGAGCACACCGTCGCGGTAACCTCAAATGGACCCTGGGTGTTGACGCGTCCCCGAGAAATGCAGGGACCGTCTTGGTAGGGGGCGCGAGAGGGCACATGGGCAAGAGACCCGAGCCGGAAAAGCGCAAAGCCGACGCTTCCAATCCGAAGGAAGACGCCATCGAAGTGATGGCCACCGTGATTGAGCCTCTGCCCAACGCCATGTTTCGGGTGGAACTGGAAAACAAGCATCGCGTGCTCGCGCACATTTCCGGAAAGATGCGCAAGAATTTCATTCGCATCCTGGCCGGAGATAAAGTCGCGGTGGAGCTTTCGCCGTACGACCTGACGCGCGGCCGCATCGTGTACCGCTACAAATAGTTCGTGTGCGGGCTCTACCTGGAGCCCGCCGGAAGAATTTCGAGGAGCAGCAAATGAAAGTTCGTGCATCGGTAAAAAAGATTTGCGACAAATGCAAGGTGATTCACCGGCGCGGCGTGGTGCGCGTGATTTGCGTCAACCCCAAGCACAAGCAGCGCCAGGGATAAGTCGGAAGGATCGGGTGCAGGCTGTTTACCCTGAATTCTGAAGGGGAGCCTGCAGGAAAATTGAGGAGCACGCATGGCACGTATTGCAGGAGTCGATTTACCGCCGCAGAAACGCATCTGGATCGGCCTGACGGCGATCTACGGCATTGGCCAGCCGCGCGCCCGCGCCCTGTGCGCCAAGGCGAACGTGGAAGAAACCAAGAAGATCAAGGACCTGACCGAGGAAGAAATCAATCGCCTCCGCCAGGCCATTGAATCCGA
>PMOP01000024.1:0-2282 GCA_003161495.1 Acidobacteriota bacterium
AACGCAGGCCGCAATTCCATTCTTTGGGCCTCCGTCTTACCGTCGAAATCGTGGCTGTCGCCTTGACCCTGTTGACCGGTCACGTCGGCGGATTTGTCAGCGGGGTCAACGGCCCCGTCTAGCGCACGAATTATTTGCACCCAGGCTTTCGCTGAATTGAGGGCCAAGTAATTGAAAATACTCGGGAGCGCGCATGAGAAATGTTGCAGCGATTTCGGCAAGATCGTTACAAACCAGCGACATCTCCGTGACACGCTCTGGAGATTCCGTGGATATGCTTATTTCGTGAGGTTCATCCAGATTGAAGTCTTAATCATCGGAAATGCTTGAATTTCGCTCACATTTTATAAAACAAAGGACAAGAGGTTGAACGCGATGCCGTCACCTGTAGAACAAGAAATTAAAATGAAAGACACCCCTGAAGAAGACATGATTCGGCTGGCCCAGGAAGGCAATTCCACAGCCTTTGAGCAACTCTATCGCCGCTACAGTGGGCGAGTCTACGCTATATGCCTTCGGATGGTCAGGATTGACAGCGAAGCCGAAGATCTGACTCAGGAGGCTTTCCTGCTTTTATTCCGCAAGATTCACACCTTTCGCGGGGAAGCAAGGTTTTCCACCTGGTTGCACAGGCTCACCATAAATCTAATCCTCATGCGGCTTCGCAAGAGGCGCCATCCGGAGGTGTCGCTCGACGCGATGCTCGAACCTGGCGAGGAAGACTCCAGGCCTCCCGTGGAATTTGGCGCGCCCGACCTTCGGCTCAACGGAGTCGTCGACCGCATGCATCTGAACGGCGCCATCGAGCAGTTGCCGGATGGGTACAAAGAAATGTTCCTGTTGCACGATGTCGAAGGATACGAACACCACGAGATTGCCGAAATTCTGGGATGCTCGGCCGGAAATTCCAAGTCCCAGTTGTACAAGGCACGCGTGCGGCTTCGTAAATTACTGCGGGAATCGCTCCGCAGCCGTGCGGATGAGAAACGCATGCGCACGCGCAAATTGCATGTTTCGGAGCGGCGAGACAGCGAATTTCAGTGTGCGAAAGGCTAAAACAAGCCCGCTGAAAAACGAAGATCACGAAATTGTATCCATTTTGTAAACAGTTTCCCCGCCCGGCAACGAATCGCTGACAGCCAGAATCGGATACGCATCGAGTGCAGATCGGTGAAATTTAAAAATACGAAAAAATTACGGAGGGTTACTTGAAAAGGATTGTTTTACTACTCAGTGTATTTGCACTAGCAGCACTACCATCGGGGCTGCGAGCCCAGCAGGCCGGCTTTTTCCAAACCAACCTGGTCTCCAATACCTCCGGCGTAGCCACAACCACGGACCCGCAACTTTTGAACCCCTGGGGAATCTCTATTCTTCCCGGGCAGGATTTCTGGATCGCCAACAATAACAGCGGCACCTCTACTCTGTATGACTTGAACGGCACCAAGGATACCGCGCTGGTGGTGACCATCCCCGGCGCCACAAAAAATCCCAACGGAAATTGCAGTCCCGGATGCCCAACGGGAAACGTCTCCAACGGCAACGCCACCTACTTCGGCAGCGGACAGTTCATTTTTGACACCGAAGACGGCCTCATCGCCAGCTGGACCGGCGCCAGCAGCACGGCGGCAGTTGGCTTCGACAACTCCGCCAGCGGCGCAGTCTACAAAGGCCTCGCCGTGGTCAACAGCAACATCCTTTTGGCGGCGAACTTCAATAGCGGCAAGGTCGACGTGCTCAGCAGCAGCTTCGCGATCACTTCGCTGACCGGCTCGTTCACCGATCCAACACTTCCCGCGGGCTACGCTCCCCACGGTATCCATGTCATCGGTACCAAGGTCTATATCGCCTATGCCATGCAGGATGCCGCAAAGCACGACGCCATGCCGGGCGCCGGCCTGGGGCAAGTGGATATCTTCGATACGAATGGCAATTTCGTGAGCACCTTCGTCGCCGCCGGCGCCCAGCTCAACGCGCCTTGGGGCGTTGTGGCGGCTCCCGCTACCTTCGGAGCGTTCCCGAACGCCATACTGATCGGAAATTTTGGCGACGGCACGATCAATGCGTTCGACACGACGGGGAAATTCCTCGGCCAGCTCACCGACGGTTCGAACAAAGTAATCGTGAATCCCGGCTTATGGGATTTGGTGTTTGGCGGAGGCGGCCCCTCAGGCGCCGCGGGCACGCTTTACCTGACCGCGGGAGGCAGCAACCAGCCCAATTTCCCGACTGGAGGCAGCACAACGAGCGTGTTCGCCAGCGTGATTCCATCGGCCTCGGCC
>PMOP01000024.1:2430-3029 GCA_003161495.1 Acidobacteriota bacterium
GCCGTCTCGGCACCGCCGATGGGCGGCTACCACATGGCTGCTTTAGTGGGCCTGCTGCCCGGTCTAGGACTGTTCGGGACTGTTTTCACCACTTGCAAACGAAAACCGCTTAGTCGCAGAGGCAGTCTGGCAATGAGGCTACTTGGCTTGCTGCTGGTTATCTCCATGTTCTCATTGTGGGCCGTCGGATGCGGTAGTTCTTCCGGCGCACAAACAACCCCTGCAGGATCTTCGGTCACGATGACGGTGACGGGGACATCCGGCGCAATCACTCAATCCACTCCGGTGACGATCACCATCAATTAAAACAAGACAGGCACGGCAAGGGCGCACTCCTGTGCGCCTTTGCCTGCAGTCATTTCGTTTCCGCCAAAGTTCGCTTGTCGCGAATGAAAGATCAAGTATTGCACTGTGCGGATTGCCGCTTGTTCGTATGCGCCATTTCAATAGCCCAAGCGGCTTTTTAACTACGAGCCTTAACCTCCAGCGATAGCGCCAATGATAAGAAAAGGCTCCTTGCCCGACGTGACTTCTTCAGGCAAAGGAGTGTCGGGCGCTTCATGCGACCAGTCTTCCGCGCAGACGAAGAATCGCAAAAA
>PMOP01000019.1 GCA_003161495.1 Acidobacteriota bacterium
CGCGATCTCTTTGATGATGTGCGCCGGCACCGGCTGAACATGGCTCACGTAGGCGTTGATTAGCGCGTGCTCGCAGAGCAAATTCGTAACCCGCGGGATCCCCCCTGAATAAAAATGAACCGCGTCCATGGCCTCTGATGCAAAGATCGGCGTGCCGTTTGCGCCGGCAATATGCAAGCGCGCCTGAATGTATTCGTGAGTCTCCGCAAGGGTAAGCGCGGCGGTCTTGCAGCGGAGCGTAATCCGCTGTTTCAGTTGGCGCAGATCATGCTGCTTGAGGCGCTCTTCGATCTCGGGCTGGCCGGCCAGCACAATCTGCAGCAGCTTTTCGCGCGGGGTTTCCAGATTCAGCAGCATGCGAATCTCTTCGAGCAGGTGTCTCGGCAGACCTTGCGCTTCGTCCACGATCAACACGGGGTTGTCGCCCAGCCGATAGCGCTCGATCAACCAATGATTCAAGCGCATCAAGGCGTTGCCCTTGTACCGTGAATCGACCGGCACTTCAAAATCGGCCAATATGAAATCGAACAGATGGCTGGTTTCCAGATGCGGGTTGAAAACGAAGGCTGTGGGCGTATTCTGCTGGTGCAGCCAGTCGAGCAGGCGGTTGAGAAGCGTCGTCTTCCCTGTGCCGACTTCGCCCGTAAGCAGCATAAGACCCTTGCGGGTCTCGATCCCGTATCTCAGTTCATCAAACGTCCCGCGGGTCTGCGCAGTCAGGTACAAAAACCGCGGGTCCGGATTGACATTGAAGGGATTTTCGCGCAAGCCAAAGAACTGTTTGTACATGGCGGCCTAGGAAGCGCAGCTGCGATGTTGCGCCGCGTAAATTTCAAAAACGATTCTGGAATTTCTTGCGATGCTTGAACGATAGGAACGATGCTTTAGCATATCCCCCCGTCGCCTCTCCAAGTTCGAGATACCATCATAAAACCAGCCGGGACACTTGACTGTTCAATATTGAACAATTTAGCTCTTGAATGAACGGAAGGGAGCCGAAAGCGATTCAATATCCACATTAGGCCCAATGTACGACGCGGGAAATCATAAAACCATCAACTAAACACTGTAGATCATCGCTTTGGCCCAAACAATCTGCCGCCGCATCTGCCCCCCTTAAAGATTCCTATCAGCCAGCCAGCCGCCACGAAAGCCGGCGCGACGAAGCCCCTGCAAGACGTACCGGTACTCCCCAAACCTCTTCCAGATAAGCTCCGATTGAAAATTTTCAATCATCAGAATAATGGGGCCTTGATTCAATCCAAAGATCCAGGGGGACACCCATCCGTGTTTATTCCTGCTGGTGTCCGGAAAGGTTGAGTTAAAACTGGCGTCGAATCCATACGGGCTGCGCGTTTTTAAATTGAGGCGCTCGATGGCGTGTCGGACCGTCTCGATTACAATCTCAGGCGCGAAGGGGAGCGAAGCGACAACCGCCCAGGGCGAAATGGTCCCATCGTCCGGGCCGTAGGGAGCGCCCCTCGCGATATAGTCGAAAAACTCCCTGCGAATACCTTTTACTGTGAGGACGGCAGGACCTGGCCCATCGCTCGCCGTCAATCCCCAGCCATATTTGTGATAGTGCAAAAATCCATTCGGATTCTCGATGCCGTATTGTCTTTGAACGTAGGTAGCCCGCCGGCTGTTCTCAAAATAATCGATCCCTGTTTTCCTGTTGAAGTCATCGTGAATGCCGCGAAAATCCAGCCACAGATGGGACATCTGGTGAATGAAAAGCGGCCCGGCATACAGGTGTTCAATGTCGTAGATTTTCTTCCATTCAAAAGTTGAGGTCCATTCCGTGTAACCCTTTGGTTCGATCGGAAATGTGGGCGATCCGAGAGCCAGCACGTACAGAATCAGCGCTTCGCTATAGCCCGCGTCCCAGCGGAAAGGAAGAAATCCCGATTCCGGTTTCCAGCCATGGCAGATGGTCGTTCCACCGTTCAGAGCCCATTGCCAATCGACGCGCCGGTAGAGAATTTCAGCCAGGTCGCGGATCTCGCTTTCTCCTTCGCCTTTGCCCGCGAAATAGCTTGCTGCAGTAAGGACGCCTGCCATAAATATGGCAGTATCGACCGTCGACAATTCACATTGCCAGGTTCGGCGGCCGGTCCGCATATCGAGGAAATGGTAGTAGAAGCCTTTGTATCCCGTGGCATCAGGTTCCGGTCCCTGATGACTGGAATGAAAAAACCTCAAAAGTCTAAGAGTTCTGTCGACTGCTTCCGCGCGCGAAAGTAAACCGCGCTCCACTGCCACCACATAGACGCTGAGCCCCATTCCGACGGCCGCTATGCTTGAGGGTGCTCCAGGCTGGGTCTTATCGGCAATCAACCCGGACACGGGGTCTATTTCGTGACGAAAATAATCGAAGGAGTCGCGCCGGAGATGGTCCAGCATTTCCGAATCTGTTCCGACCCGGGGCGATTTTCGCGGCAATTTATCCATTATCGGCGCTCTCCCTGAACATGGCTCGGCGGTTAGGCGAATTTAATCGCAATCGCAGCAGCACTCCGCGGCGGCCCGGACACAACCAGTTCCATATTCCGGTGATCGCACTCCCAACATTGCGATTCCTTCCGCGGAACCGATGCCCACTTAAGTCCCTCAATTTGCATTGCGCAAAATCCCATTTCGTTGGGGGGGCTGCGTTTTTCGATGGGCATGCTTGGAATGGCGGTAATCCGTAGCGTCCAATGTAGCAGAGCATTGGTAGAGATACCGGGGAAGGATATCCGAAGCCAACGGAAACCCAATAAAATTGCTATATAGCCAACTTTCCCACTCTTTATAGGTCCTTGAAAGCTCCACAATGTTGCTCGGCGTTGGGGCATATACACGTTTTTGGGGCTTATTGAGCCTGCTGCGCTCAAAAAACGTAACCCGCTATCCCGAAACATACCCGGTCTTCTCCAGAAGTAAACACAAATTTTTGTAAGAATGGCGACACAGATCCAGATGGGCTAGGGCGATCTGCCTTAACCCGGAAAGCTGTCCCCTATTGGACAGATTTTTCGCCCTTCTTTTGTTTGAATAAATATGGAACCTCAGCACGGCAAAAGTTTGCGAGTTCCATCTCAGGGCGCGTGAAGTTTCACCCAATGAATGAAAGGCGCTCTGGTGCCGTCCAGGAGTGACATGAGTGGAAAAAACTTTCGAACCGCACAGCTAGGCGACCGGACCAACGTCGAGGGAAAACGAGTACGGAACAAAGTACTTTTAGCAATGTCCGATGATGAATACAAGCTGATGCGTCCTGACTTAACCTATGTCGACTTGCCGCATCATCTCAGCCTTCATGAGCCGACGCAAAATATCGAGTTCGTNNTGGTTTCTCAAGTTGTAGTGACCAAAGACGGTCGAACCGTGGAAGTTGGCGTAGTGGGTAAGGAAGGTTACGTTGGAGCAGGGTTGGCTGCTGGCTTGAGTAGAAGTTCCGTGCGGGAAATTATCCAAATCGCCGGCGATGGCTTCCGAATTATGGGAAATGCGCTAGCACGCATTTTGCGGTCGGCTCCGCAATTACAGGTGATGTTGAACAAGCATACCGGGCTTCAAGGAATGCAAGTCGCGCAGACCGCGGCGTGCAATCGGCTGCACGATATAGAGCAGCGTCTCTCGCGGTGGCTGCTCATGACTCAGGATAGGGTGGATTCCGGAGTGCTTCCAATCACCCACGATTTCATTGCGACCATGATGGGTACCGACCGATCCACTGTAAGCTTGGCGGCGGCAGTACTACAAAAAAAGGGAATGATAGAATACCTGCGAGGCGCAGTGAAGATTGTGAACCGCAGAAAGCTCGAAAAATCCGCCTGTGAGTGCTACGCCGTCATTCAGCAGTTCGAGGATGATCTCGGATTGAAATAGTATATTGTTTACAGCGTTGGATACCCCACAGACAACATCTCTTTCTATCGTTAATGTTTAGGCCTCGTGTATTCGCCTCGGATTTGGTGTGTTCAAAAACCAGTGGCTTGGGACCCCGCCCGTTCTCGTTATGCCGCTCTGGGCAATAAAAACTGCGGTTTATGTTGTCGCTGTTGCACATAACCACAGCAAATCGAAAGATGTGCTAAGGAGGCTATGCAGCGCGAACTGGTATGGCTCAATAAACAGCGTTTTCAGGGGTGGGGCTGCTCCGAATGCGCTTGGGTGTTCAATCCTTCGGGAGCGCCCATCGGCGAATCGCTCAACGAAATGAAGGAGAACTACGAGCGGAGACGCGATAAAGATTTTGCAACCCATGTTTGCACTGAACACCCAAGAGCCAAAAACACAATTGGTTAGATAATCCAGGCTGCTCCTATTGAGCCGGATAGCGTCTGATAAACGGGGCGTTGTTGAAATGTGGCTCGCTACTCAACTTTTCCCCACCGCAAAAATTCCTTCATCGCCAATTAGTGGAATTTTCTGACTGCCCATTTATTAAG
>PMOP01000289.1 GCA_003161495.1 Acidobacteriota bacterium
TACTTGCCGCCTTCCGACTTCTTTTGCATATCGCCATACGTAACATTGTCCTCGCACACCATTTCTCCGATATTCCAGTCCGGCTTCAGCTCGTAGGTTGCGTGGCCTCCCCAGGGTTTCGTGTACGCTTTCGGGTCTTCAATCGTCGTGTCGATGGTCAACGTGTCATGATTCACTCGCCTGATGCGCTCCACCACGCGCAGATCTTCCGTGTGCGGATGGCCATCATTGTCGAGCCAGGTCTTGTCGTTGAAGCCCACGGTGTCCACGACCAGCGTATCTCCATCCCATTTTCCAATCGAGTCGCCCATCCAAGTGCCGGGCAAATCCTTGGCGTGCTCGCGCCCATCGGTGAAAATATTCCGAGCGAAATGGTCGTACTCGAAAAGCATCAAGACGCGGCCAGGGAGGTTGGCAATCTCCACGGGCTCGCCGCGGATCAGATACACCCTCGGAATGCCCGGAGGAAAACACTGCAAGATCGGATCGTTTGATTCCGTTATGGAAACTGCGTTCGGCCCGACGTTAGGTTTGTTGGCTTTGAATTTTTCTTCCGCCCAGGGAGTCATCGGCGGTTTTTCATTGGTGATGGAAAATGCAAGCTCGTAGATGGTGTACTTGCGAGCTTTGTCAGGCGGGCGCCGCGAGCGTCTCCAAACGCCGGACAGGTCCGCGGGTGGAGCCGCCATATTTGTATTTGTAGTTTTTGCGGTACGGGACTCGGCGGTCTGAGCGAGAATTGCTTGCGAAGAGGCCAGCGCCGCCACCGCGACCATGATGAATCCCAATATGCGATTGCGCATTTGTGAAACTCCCCGGCGGCCGCTACTCCGCATAATCTTCGCCGCGGTCCATCACGGTTTCTTTTCCGCTCGGAAACACGACCTTGCGGAGGCGCATGATGTGCGAACCGTTTTTCGCCAGGTTGCCGACAAACGTGATCTGATCTCCGGGCTTGAATAAAGTTTTGTTCCACCCCAGTCGGTACATCGTGGTCAGGCTGGGCGCTTCACCGGTCCATTTGTCGACCTTCCCGTTCGCGCCCGTCACCTCGAACAGAATTTCCGTATGCGGATTCATAAACTGAAAATCCGTTACCGTGCCTTTCATGGTTGTCAATTTCGTGGAGTCGTAAACGGAAGCGCCATGATGCGCAAAGATAGGAGCCGCGACCAGGCAAATGCCGAGAGCCACCGCCAAAAAGGCCACACGCTTAATTTTCACGGAACACCTCGCAGTTGGCGCGACTATCCCACCGCCATCCGGCCGTGTCAATGCAAAATCGCCAGTGCAAAATCGCCGGTGCAAATCGCTAGTTGAGTTTTTCGCCGGCCGGTATTGCGAATTGTACTATTTGGGCGAGGCATCCGGCGGCGGCAAAGCTTCCGGAGCATCGGCTGGAGCGGGACCCACGCGCTCGATGGTCACGCGCTGAATATGCAGCGGCGTGACCGGCGTGTCGCCGGCATCTCGCGGCACTCGCGCAATCGCTTTCACGATGTCCACATTTTCGCATTGTCCCCAGATCGTGTACTTCCCGTTGAACGACGGATAAGCGGCCTCGGTGATAAAAAAGTGCGTGTCATTTGTGTCGGGTCCGCTGTTGGCCATGGCCAGGCGGCCCGGTGCGTCGAATTTCAGCGATGGCGCGATTTCGCTCTTGTAGGGAAAGCCCGGGCCCTCGGGATGCCCGACGCCTGTGCCGAGCAAATCGCCGCCCTGGATCATGACGCCGGGAATTACGTGGTCGAAAATGAGGCCGTCAAAAAACTTCTTGCGCTCCACTTGCTTCGTTTCCGGATGGACGTACGATATTTTTCCGATCGCCAGGCCTACCATCGTGCGCACGGTGACCGGGGCTTCAGCCTCGAAAAGTTTGCAGGAGATATTTCCTTTGTCGGTTTCGAGCGTCCAATACAGACCGGGCTTGCGCTTGTCGGCAGGCGCTGCTCCGGCGGGCATTACAGGGAAAAACAATAATGTTGTGGCGAGCGTGGCTATCGAGAGGAACGCGGCGAAAAGAGTTGTCAATTTGTGCGATGGTTTTTGCATCGGTCTTCTCGGTTTTCCTCTGTGTTCTCTGTGTTGAAATCCAAAAAAGCGTAACACAGAGTTCACCGAGAAAAGAGGAGTGTCGCAGAGACGCCTCGATTGAAGATCGAACCTATCGATTCATCCAAATTCTGAGACAAAGAGGCGCGGCCTATCAAACGCTTAACAAATTTTATTTCTTGACGTATTTCTTCAGATCCATGGGGCCGACTTCTGCGCCATACACGTTGCCCTGATGGTCCACCGCCACGCCTTCCGCCGCGCTGGATGCGCCTTTTGGCGCTGGATCAGGAATAAACGCCGTGACTTTGCCGTCCTTTGCGCTGCCGATCCGGATGCCCCGCATGCACCGCGGATTATATCCATAGCCCGGCTGGTCCGTGGACTCCGAGTCGGCCACATATATGGTGTCGTCCCTGTCGATGAAAATTCCGCTGGGCCGGCCGAATTGTTTCCACTCGGCGATGAATTTTCCGTCCTGCGTAAAAATCTGGATGCGGTTGTTGGAACGGTCCCCGACAAAAAGACGTCCCTTGGAATCGAAAGCCAGCGTATGAGGCCCATTGAATTCACCGGGCGCGGTCCCCAACTTTCCCCACTCCTTGATGAACTTCCCATCTTTCGAGAACTTCACGATGCGCGCGTTCACTTGCGAATTCGGCGGAGAGCCGTGCCCGTCCGCGACAAAAATATCGCCATTTGGAGCCACCACGAAAGCCGACGGGCGGTTGAAGGTATCCGGAGTATTGCCGGGTACGCCGGCCTTGCCGAGCGTCATCAAGACTTTTCCCTCTGGGCTGAACTTAAATATCTGATGGCCCTTGCCGTGTTTGCCCGCGTCATCACTGGTCCCGAGTCCTCCCACTCCGTCGGTGACCCACACGTTTCCATCCTTGTCCGCAAAAATTCCGTGAGGAAGTACGAACATTCCCGCGCCAAAATTCTTCAGGAGTTTTCCCGACGGCTCAAACTCCAGAATCGGAGCAAGGTTGGAATCCGCGCAACTATTTCCGCCGCACCGGTCATAGGTCCAAATGTTGCCGTCAGGGCCAATCGCCACGCCCGAGGTCGATCCCCACTTTCTCCCATCCGGTAATTGCGCCCAGCCCGTGACTGTCCGATACGGATTCGGCAAATCGTTCGGAGGGGGATAGCTCGCCTGACCCCACGCACACGTGCTGGAAACCGCAAGGATCGCGATGCCCACGGCCAGCTCGATTTTTTGTCGGTTCGCATGTCGCATGGTTTTCTCTCCGCCCGCGTAATCTTCGTTACTTGCTCTCAATATTGATCGCGTAGTAGCCCACCGTCTTCGTCGAAATTTCTTTCCACCAATGCGGCGTCTTTGCGGGAATCGTGATGACGTCGCCTTTGCTCAAGTGAAAAGTCTCGCCGCCTTCGATGGACGTGGCCGTCATCTGATCGGGGCTGGTCCGTTTGGCGCCGACCATCGTTCCGCCCGTAATAAATGTCGCCTCCCCATCGACCATGATGAAGATGTGATTGGTGTGCTCATGATATTCGACCGCGCCGGCTTCCCGCCGATTGGCCAGGACGAGGAGGCCCGGGTCGTTGATGATCGGACCGCCTTTGGCCATCACGGCCGCGACTTGATCGTGCGGAATATAGTGGACGGACGCCGGGACGCCCTCTCCCGTGGATGCCGCGGAAGCGCCAGCCAAAATAAACATCGCGAATAACGCAGCTTTTGCGAGAACAAATTTCATTTCGCTCTCCCCTCAACTCAAATTTTTAATTCCGAGCGGATTTTACTGCGCGGCGCCAACCGGGCGTGCCACATGCAATGTCATCAGCACGAGCGCTCCGCCCGCCGGCTTGAACTGGTGCGGCGTGCCTTCCGGAATGATCGCGAAATCCCCTTTTGCAATGGTCCGCATCGTTCCGCCATCAATCGCCGTGCCGGAAAGGTTCGCCGCGTTTGTGCGTTTCTCTCCCACCACCGTGCCGCCGGTGATCATCGTTCCGCCTCCGTCGATCACGTAAACCATTTCCGCTTCTTTTTCGTGCACGGCAACGGCTCCATCGATGGGACGGTATTCAAGATTTGCGGTATACGGCGCGAGGGAAAGAATGTGTTCGGCCACCATGACCTGGCCTTCCTTGTGTTCGGCCTTGGCTTTTGCCAGCAGGGCTTGCACATCCGCCGAGGACGTAAATGTATTTATCATCGCCGCATCCGTCTGCGCGGCAGGCGCCTGAGGCAGTGCCGTTAATGCCGCCGGCGCGGTTGCCGGAGACTTCGCCGGTTGTCCAGCCATCACCACCACCGCCGCAATCAGCCCCAGTGCAAGACTTATTCCAAGAGTGCGCATACGTACCTCCCCTTTTCCGGGATTTTAATTTTTAAATTCCGGTTGCGCACATTTATACACCCGCGCATCGCTCAGGTGAACTCAAAATGATTTCGGATGCATATCCACGAAAAGCGAGAAGCTGTGCACAACGGGGCGGGCCATTGAAAAATTTTTGAAATTCCCGGAAATGCTGTACGAAGTGTTCGCCCCGGCGTAGTATCTCAAGTTCAAGCGATTCGCGGATACGCTCAATCGCGTTTCATGAACAAGGGGCGGAAAATTACATGCTAAAATTATTGGCACACTGGATCCTAAGCGCACTGTGTTTACTGCTGGTAGCGAATTTTGTGCCCGGATTTTTCGTTCAGGGCTTTGGGACGGCGCTGATCGCGGCGGTGGTTATCGGCCTGGTCAACGGCACGATTGGCATCCTTCTGAAGATTCTTACGTTTCCACTTACCATCCTCACCTTCGGCATCTTTTGGCTGCTGATTAACGCGTTCATGCTGAAGTTCGCTTCAATCTTCGTCCCTGGATTTGAGGTGCGCGGCCTGTGGCCCGCGTTCTGGGGAGGGTTAATTCTGAGTGTTCTGAATATGACGATCCGGCAGCTGCTTAAGAATCGTCCCCCGGTTTACATCGCCCGATAAACAAGCTGAGTCCGCGAGTAGACCGAAATTTTCTTGCAGTTTGGACACTCCAGGCTCAAACCGGCAATAGGAAATTCAGGCTTGTCCCCAAGCCAGGCAAAGGGATCGCGAAGGGAAGGCATAGCTTCAGTGTCAATCTGACTGTGGGTGAAATCTTCCTTGCAATCGGGACAGCCGAGAACCCATCGAGCCATTTTGCGGTCTCCAACGGCCGTCGGGGGGTGTCGGCCACATCTTGCACGCGTCTTCGTTGTCGATAATGTTTGGTACCCTACATAGTAAATAAGACTATGTAAATACAGTGAAATATCTAGACCCGTCAAGCGAATTCCAAGTAAAGAATATTTATGCAATCTTTATGTGGCAGGTATTTCATTCCCTACTGGATTCGATGTATTCCAATTTCCATCACATTCAAGCTAGATAAATCAGTGACACAAAAAGCTCGCCAAGCGAGCGTTTTATTTTCCAGGTTTATGGGTGGACTCCGTGACAAACAAGAGGAAGCGGCAAGGAAAGCCCGCGGCCATGCGAACGGATCCGAAAGGGAAGGCGATAGCCAATAAGATCCTCCTGGCTATGTCCGACGGCGAATATCACAAAGTGTGCCCGCATTTGGAATTTGTGGAATTGCCGCAGCGTTTCAGCCTTCATGAGCCCAACAAAAAAATGGAGTTTGCCTACTTCCTGAATCAGGGCCTGGCTTCCATCGTGGTCTCCACGCGTGGGGGAAGAGATGTGGAGGCTGGCGTCGTCGGATTTGAGGGCTTTGTGGGAACTGCGCTCGCAGTGCGGCTGTTCAGTAGTCCGCTCTGCGAAGTGATGCAAATTTCCGGCGACGGTTTCCGCATCAGGGCGGCTGCGCTCCATGCCGCTCTCCGCGACACGCCGGATTTTCAGATGAGGTTGAGCCGCAACGCGGTCCTGCAGGGGATGCAGGTGGCGCAGACAGCCGCCTGCAACCGTTTGCACGATGTGGAACAGAGGCTGGCCCGCTGGCTGCTCATGGCCGAAGACCGGGTGAAGACGGCCAGGCTGCCGATTACTCACGATTTTCTCGCCACCATGCTCGGAACGGATCGCCCGAGCGTAAGTCTTGCCGCTCAAGCCCTGCAACAGCGCAACACGATCCAATATAACCGAGGCGATGTGAAAGTTTTAAATCGCAGAAAACTGGAAACGTCTGCCTGCGAATGTTACAGGGTGATTCAGAAATTGAATGGTGAACTCGATTTAAATTGATTTCCCGCTGAGTGTCGCACAGCCTACAGACATCTGCCACCCCCTCCGGCTAGAGTTTTGTTCCCACGAACAAAAAGTTGAAATGACATGCCGTGGCCTGTCGAAGCGCCGAGGCGGGAAAATATTGAAGCCGTTTAAAAATACGGTTCTTTCATCCATACCCAAGGCCGAGTACCTGCTCATCCAGCCAAATTTGGAACCCTTTCGATTCGATCAACACTGCGTGCTTCACGAACCAATGCAGGAACTGGAGTTTGCGTATTTCCCTAATAGCGGCCTGATTTCGCTTCTGGTTGCCACCGAGGACGGAAGGACCGTGGAAGCAGGCATGGTAGGGAAGAATGGGGTGATTGGGGTGCCGCTGGCCGTGGGGCTTAAAATATCTCCTTTGCGCTACGTGGTGCAGATCGCGGGAGATGGCTTTCGATTTAAAATGGAGCGGTTTCCAAACCGTCTGAAATTAACCCCTCATTTCCAAATGGCGTTGAGCCGCTTCGCCGTAGTGTTGGGAATGGAGGTCGCGCAAACAGCGGCTTGTAACCGGCTGCACGAACTCGGGCAGCGGCTGGCTCGCTGGCTGCTCATGGCCTCCAACCGCGTGGATTCCAGTTCGTTGCCGCTCACCCATGATTTTCTTGCGGCCACGCTGGGAACGGACCGGCCCAGCGTCAGTCTCGCGGCCAAGGTTCTGGAGAAAAATAAGATCATTCGATACAAACGCGGGGAAATAAAAATTCTGAGCGTCCGGAGACTGGAAAGCTTTTCCTGCGAGTGCTACCGCGAGATTCAGCAGTTCAACAGCATGCTCGGGCAGAAATGATGGTGGCTGTGGCTGCGCTTTTCGGAATGCAACTCAATAATCTTCGACGGGCTTGCGGCTGAACGGGGATTTCGGCGTTCGAGGAGCGCGGGCAGTGCGGTAATCCGCCAGCTCCGCGTTGGTGATGGCGTAATGCGTGTCCGGCGGATGGTTCGCGTACGTGGCCAGTTCGCGATGAAGCTTGCGCGAGCAAACGTCCGGAGCATCTTGAATGCGCAACAGGTGCTCATTGAAAGCTTCAGTTGGAATGGTCAACGTGAATTCGCGGGGATCACTGGAAACTTCACGCACCGTGAAGGTGTACTCGCGGACCAGAGGTTTCACTTCATAACCAAGAAATTGTACGATAATTTCGTGGCTCACTTGGCGCCTGCGGCCATCGCGGGAACAGCCACGGTTGCGACTAATTTCTTGATCTTCTTGGCTCGACGCCGTTTTGGTGGCGTCCCTTCCGCGACGTCCACAACCATGATGCTGGTGACGAATTTTTTCATGCCGTGAAGATCGAAATCAATGGAAGTGCGGTCGGAATTCGATTCGGTGACGACACCAAGACCGTACTGGAAGTGCTTGATGTACGCGCCTTCTTCGAGAGCTTTCAAGGTGCCTCCTCGCGTGGAACTGACTTGGCCGGCGCAGGCGCTGGAAACGAACCCGTTCGCTCAGGCCCAAAAAAATAGCCTGCAAGTGTGGACTTGCAGGCCTCCAAGAATTCTAAAGGTTTACAAGAACAACAATCTCTCTACTATTCTAACATGCGGGTTCCCCACATCCTAACGATATCCCAAAGTGGCGCAGGATTCAGCCTGTGGGGTTTTCGGGCTTGCAAGGACTAAAACCCACAGGCTGAACCCTGCGCCACAAAAACCCACTATAAAATTTGAATTTGGAGCTGACCGGGAGAATTTCGTCAACTGGCGGGAGAAAAAATCCAATCAAAGGGCAGAATCCGCAAGAGCCTGGTCTTCGATACTTTTCCGTGCCAACCGCATCGCGGGCTATCGCAGATAATTTCCTCTTCGCCGAAGATCTTCATCGCCTCATTTTCAGAGAGCGCCGGCTTGGAGCACTTCCGCTGTAAATTGATATTGTGTCCACCCTTCGGGCAGGCAAAAACAATTCTGTAGGCTTTGCTCATGTCTTATGATAGCACTTTTCACGCTTCGTGACCAGTGCGAAAAAAACCAACCAAATGTCCAAAAGGAGACATTCCATCCATTTTGTGGCCTTCAAATCCTGTCGATTCTGGCATTTCCGCCAGCTTGCTGCTTTGTTCAGCTCGACTTATCGCTTCGCCGCATACTCCTTCTGGTATCCGTTCCGGCTGTTTTTCACGGTAAAACTGCCATCGGGGCGCGCTGTTAACTGGATGTAGTTCACGGCGCCCTCATCAGGCAGGCCCGTCGCGGCTGTGCCACCGGTGCCCATGTTGGCGATGAATTTTTCCGGCATGTTGTGATCTTCGGCATCCACCGCGTAATGCAATTGCCAGAGATCTTCGAGTCCGGGAGATGTCTTCAGCGTTACGAAGGTGGCCACAGCGCCGCCCTTTTTCGCTCCATTGTCCATGATCGCCACGCGCGGATGCTCGGCGTGCACCAGCATGGGCAGGCTGGAGATATCTTGTCCATGGTGCGAAACAACGTAGACGTCCAGCGCGCCGATGAGGTTGTTCGGGCAGGCCAGATCGTGTTCCTTGTTCCAGGTCAGATCGCCGAAATCCCCCAAACGGAATTTGCCGAGCGAGATCACCATCCCCACCGATTGCTTATTCTCACCGCCGACCAGCGGATCCAAGGTTTCGTCTTTCGGCACGAAATCAGCGCACAGGGGATTGGCCTCGCCCGCGCCCGGCAATGGCTTGGCAATGGTTTCAGCGGCTGCGGAGATCACTTGGACATCGATTCCCGGGACTGGAATTTTGTCGCCGGGCTTGGCCAGGATGTGCTGGCCCTTTCCGCGAACCGTGAGATACGCGGCGTAATTTTGCGGGACGTTTCGAGCCTCTTCCGCACTCGGTCCATGATCGACAAAATTTTTAATGGGGATGAGTCCGGCGAGATCGACCACGCCGCCGGCATGGTCGGCGTGATAGTGAGTCAGAACCAGGTAATCGATTTGGCTCACGCCGGCAAGTTTCGCGACGCTGGCAATGCGGCCGGCGTCGCGCGCTCCGGCCCAGCCTGTGTCGACCAGCAGGGATTGGCCGCTTGGCGATACGAACAGCGTCGATTGCCCGCCTTCCACGTCGATGAAATAAACTTCCAGCGCTTTCTTTTGCTGCGCCCATAGTGCCGGCGATGCCAGCGCGATCGCCACTGCAATCGCAAGGAATAGTCTGTTGCGCATGGTTCCTCCTCTTTAATGATTCCCCAACCCAGCCGGTGAATTACTTTCGTGTGGCCCAGGATCGCGGCGTAAAAAGCGCCTGGAAAGCATACACAATTCAATTTCAGATGATTCCGAGTCTTACGGATAGGATTGTGACAAACCGGCCATTCATTTGCAAACAAGAGCACGGAATCCCAAAAAGCTCGTTCTATTGCGAACTTTCAAATCGAAATATTTTGCCGCAGGGACGGCGAGGTTAAATGTTCGGAATATCGCTTGTCAGCAGCCGGTTCTTGCGATTACGCTTTTGTCCCATGCCGCGCAACTTTGTCCCGTACCGCATCTCGGGTTGCCTTTCATGATCGACGTTCGCGAGGAAATCGCCAGCGCTCCGATCGGGCGGTATCACCGTTTTCTCGCCCTGCTCATCGGCATGGTGGTTTTTTTTGACGGCTACGATACGTTCAATCCCGCCTACGTCATTCATTACGTGGCGAAACCTTGGCATCTGGCGCCCAGCCAGGCCGGGCTGCTCGTCTCCAGCGGCCTGATCGGATTCATGATCGGCTCGCTTCTCCAGGGAAAATTCTCGGATCGATACGGCCGGCGCGCGACGCTCCTCGGGGCATTGTGGATCGTGACGATTTTCAGTTTTGCTACAGCAACCCTGGGGAAGTCGTTTTTCACTTTCTGCGGCTTGCGATTGCTCACCGGGCTCGGCATGGGCGCGCTCTTGCCGCTCGGCGTAACCTACGTCAACGAATATGCGCCGCGCCGCCTGGCCAACACTTTTTCCATGTGGGGTTGGGCGCTGGGCTGGGCCACCGGCGGCATCGTCGCCGCGGCTATCGGAATTTATCTTACTCCCATGTTCGGCTGGCAGGCGTTGTACTACGCCGCGTCGCTATCGATTGTTCTGGTCCTCGTTTGCCACGCGGCACTTCCGGAATCCCTGCAATTTTCCGCGATGCGCGGCAATTGGCAGGGCATCACACAGGTTTTATGCCGAATAAATCCTTCGAAAGCAGCGCGCTATACCGCAGCCGGCCAGAAGTTTATGTTTCCCGAGCCGAACGATCGTCCGGCATCGGTGTCGTTGCTATTGTCACCGCGATATCGGAAAACGACTCTGTCCGTTTGGGTGGCGGCATTTTTTATTCTGTTCGGGATTTGGGGACTCTCCGGCTGGGTCCCCACGGCCATGATGCAGCGCGGAGAAGGATTCGCGACGAGCTTTAGTTTCGGCGCGCTGATTCAGGCCATGGCCTTCGTCGGTTCGCTCCTGTGCGGCTACATCGCGGACCGAGGCGGCAAAGATCGGGAAGCGATGGCGGTGTGGTGGCTGGGCGGCGCGATTTCAGTGGGCATACTTGCGCTGGTCAATATTCATGCCCTGAATATTATCTGCGTCGGCGCGGCCGGCTTTTGCATTCTCGGCGGGCAAAACGTCCTGAATAATTTCACCGCGGCATCTTATGATACCGAAGTGCGCGGCACAGCAGTCGGCATGATGCTTGGAGTTGGCCGCGCCGGAGGAATTCTCGGCCCTTTTATCACCGGCCTGCTCCAGCAACATACTCCCGGCACAGCCGGCCTGTTTGTGGCCATCGGCGCGGCGTCGCTCATCGGCGGCGTCGCAATCGTCTTTGCGACTCCTCGCCGTTCGCACGAACTCGTGCCGACCGCGGACGCGCGTCACGTATCTTAAAAACACCGCTCGAAGGGGCGACACACAGGCTTCATCCAACTTAAGATAAGCCAAGGGAGACGATTTCATGACGCAGGAGAAACGAGTCGCGTTGATCACCGGCGCAGCCACCGGCATTGGCCGTGCGGCCGCGATCGCTTTAGCAGAGGCCGGCTACGACGTGGTGATCAACTACAGCCGCAGCGAGCAAGCGGCGCGCGAAACGTCGGCGCTTGCAAAAGCCAAAGGCGCAAAAACTTTGCTGTTCCAGTGCGACGTCAGCGACGATCCGGCCGTGCGTAAAATGCTGGCAGCCGTCGAGAAGGAATTCGGACGCCTCGATGCCCTCGTGAATAACGCAGGCACAACCTCCAACGTCAAAGCGAGCGATTTTGAGAGCATGACCGCAGAAGAATGGGACCACGTCTTCGCCGTAAACGTGCGAGGAATGTTTCAAGTGACACGCGCCTCCGCGCCCCTCCTGAAAATTGCGCGCGGCAGCGTTGTCAACACCGCCAGCATTGTCGGCCTGCGTCCGGGACCGCAGCCGCTGCCCTATGCGGCGAGCAAGGCCGCGGTCGTAAGCCTCACCAAACTGCTTGCGCTTAATCTCGCTCCGGAGGTTCGCGTAAACGCTGTCGCTCCCGGTTGGATGGAGGGCGACTGGATGAAACGCATGCTGGCGGACAGGTATGATGACCTGATGGCGCGTCGCGCGAAAAGCACGCCGCTGCGCCGCTGCGCGACTTCCGAGGACGTCGCCGAGGTGATCGTCAACCTGATCACGAGCAATCGCTTCGTCAACGGTGAAATCATCGTGATCGACGGAGGCTTTTCCGCAACAACGTAGCGCCGGCGTCTCGCCGGCATTTTTTCAGATTTTCGCATGCAGAAAAGGAGCCGGCGAGACGCCGGCGCTACAAAACCGCTGCAATCGTTTACCATGCATTGTTGTACGTTGCGCTAAGAAAAAGGGCCAAGGGAGGGTAACTCGTGCTGGAAGGTGTCGTCCCATTTCCGCCTGAATTTGCCAGTCGCTATCGCGAAAAGGGCTACTGGATAGATAAATCGCTGGCGCAGGAATATAGAATCGCTTTTGACAAGTATGAAAAGCGCATCGCGCTGCTCGACCGGGATCGCTCGATCACCTACGGCGAACTCGATCGCATGTCGAATAATTTGGCGTTGAATTTGCTGGAAGCCGGCTTCCAATCTCTGGACCGGGTCGTCGTGCAGTTGCCGAATGTCTCCGAGTTTGTTGTCCTGTACTTGGCGCTTCAGAAGATCTGCGGCATCCCCATCGCGGCGCTTATGCCGCACCGTTTTGCGGAGATCAGCCAGTTCGTGGAGCTTTCCGGCGCAGTCGCCTGCGTCGTTCCCGACCAGCAGGGCGATTTTGACTACTGCGCCATGGTCGAGCGCATTCGCCAGAAAGTTCCCAAGCTGCGCCACGGCATCGTGCTTGGGCCGGCGCGTCCCGGCTTTCTATCGCTTTCCGATATGATCGCAAAACCGTCCAGCCTGCCCTTGTCCGCACTCGCCGGGATCCGCATCGATCCCGTAGATCCCGCCATCTTTCAACTTTCCGGCGGGACCACCGGTATCCCGAAATTGATTCCCCGCACGCACAACGATTACGCGTACAACTCCAAGGTAGCTTCGAGCGTTTGCGCGGTCGGCGAGGATTCCGTC
>PMOP01000344.1:0-5528 GCA_003161495.1 Acidobacteriota bacterium
GCATCGGGCGCGGATTTCAGGACGCGCGGCAGAGCGGCAATCAAAGTATCCGCCCCCTTATATTTTTCGGCGGAATCCCATCTACCCACTGTCAAGATGACTCGGCCCGACGCTGGAAATCCTGGCGGAGGCGAAAGTGAAACGCCAGCGGCAACGCGCGCTTCAAATTCCGGATCGAGTCCCCACGGAAGCCGCCGGATTTTTTCGGGAAGAATATGTTGCTCGGAAATCAAATGCTTCACGGTGTCCGCGCTTGGCGCAATAACTAAATCCGCGCGGCGAAGCGCGGCGCCGCGCGGCCACCCAAGCGGCTGCCACACTTCAACGCCATGCGTGAATACAATCGAGCGGAATTTCCGGCAGCGCGCTCGCATCGCCCATACGACAGGAGCCAAATGCGGATGAAGCGCGATCACCACGGCCGGCTGTCGGCCCGCCGCACGCAGCGCCGCAAGGGCGAATTGAATTTTGCTCCCTGCATACCCGGAAACGGAAAATTCCAGAGAACCGGTGCGTACCGTGTGCAATCCCCGCGGGTCGTTGAGGCTAAGGAAACGCACCGGCATGCTGTGTTCGGAAGCGAACTTTGCGGCCACAGCGGCAACGTGGCGGCTGGCCCGCTGAACGCCGCCTGCCGGAAGCACGTCCGTGAATAATCCCACGATGGAATTCATTTGGAGAGCGCCGATCGCCCATTGGGGCGCCGCAACGATTCAAGCAATATGCGCCCATCGAATAATTGTCCGGCGCGCAAAGAATTATTCTGCGGACGCATTTCGGGACCGCGCCTTCCCTTCGAGAACATCGGGAGAGTCTACATCACACGGGGAAGCTGCGATATTGGATGTGGTCCTTGTGGCTGCAGAGACCAAAAATTGGGTACTCACGCGGCCTGCGCCGCTTCGGCCCGAAGGGGTATACTTCCGAGGGGGCCATTCCGTTTGCTTGAGATCGCTCATTTGCATGAGAGAACGGATTTAGTTATTCCGTTTGCCACTTCGCCGGAGCTGCCGGCTCCGCGTCTTGCGTTGGGAAAGGCCGGAAGGCTCGATGAGTTTTCCTCCAGCCTGATCGCGCTGGTTCGGGGCCCGGCGCCGCCGAAGAAATTTCCCGCCGGCGCGTACTTTCGAGATTGCTGGATCGACCGAAAATCCCCCAAATACGCTTTTGCGGCTGCGCTTGTCTTGCAGGCGCTTCTGATCCTGTTCCCTCCTCCCATCTGGAACATTCGCTCGGCGCGCACAGTTTCCGCAGCGCCCCGGACAGAGATCGCCTGGTACGGTCCGGCAAAGGATTTTCCGGCGATGCTTCCGGCCGTGCGCGCGCCCAGGTCCGCGCCTCGACCAGCGCCTCCAAAGGATCCGTCGAAGCCGCTGTCCCCGCAAGGCGTCGACGCGTTCCATCCACGGCAAAACATTCTTTCCGAACCGCTGCATCCGACGCATCCGCGGCAGACACTCGTCCAACCTAAAGCCCCGCTGGAGCCGCCTAAAATCTTGCCGGCGCTTCCCAATATCGTCCAGCTCGCGGCCCCGCAGCCGGAGCGCCCCAAGCTGCAGCTCACCGCCAAAGAGCTCACGTCCCTGCGGCCGAAGACTCCCGCATCCATCCAGGCATCGAATGTCGCCGCGCCTGAAATTTCTGCGCCCGAAAAACAGCCTGGTGCAATCGACATTTCTTCTTCCACGCAGATCGCGCCGAAGCCGCTGCTGCCGGTGAATCCCATGTCTGCGCCGCATGCAAATACGCGAAATGTGAATACGAATGTAGCCGCTCCGGACATCCAGGGACGAGCCGGGGAAAACGAAACGCTCATCGCGCTTTCGGCAACGCCCGCACCCGCGGCGCCTCCTCCCGCAATCCCGGCGGGAAATCTTTTCGCGCGCGTGTCGATTTCACCGGACGGATCCAGGCCCGGGACTCCCGGCGGCGCCGGTTCCGGCCTTGGCGTTGGGGAAGGCAATGCAGGCGGCGGCCATGGCCCGGAAGGCATCTTCATCCGTGGCGGAAATGCGGCAAGCACCGGTCCGATTTCCGGGTTGGGAATTTCGCGCGCGCGCCTCGCGCCCGAGGGCTCGAAATCGCTATCCGCGAATGCGGAAAGCGCCGCGCGGACGGCTCCGAAATTGGGATTGCTTCCAGAGAAAGTGTTGGGCTCGAAACGCGTGTACACGTTGCGCGTAAATATGCCGAATATGACCAGCGCGTCCGGAAGCTGGGTCTTGAATTTTGCTGAACTGAATGAATCGCCGCGCGAAGGCTACGCGGGCCCCAATGCCCCTGATCTTGCAGGACCCTTGCCCCTGAAAAAAGTCGACCCGAAATATCCGCCCGAGCTTCGCGCATCGCACGTGGAGGGAGAGGTTGTGCTCTATGCCATCCTGCGCAAGGATGGCAGCGTAGATAGCATCCAGTTGGTGCACAGCGTCGATTCGCTCCTGGACGCGTACGCGATGGAAGCCCTGGCGCAGTGGAAATTTCACCCCGCGGAGAAACGCGGCGAGCCGGTCGATCTCGAAGCCGTGGTGCACATTCCGTTCCGTTCGCGCCGGCCGTCGTTTTAAACTTAACGTAGCGCCGGCGTCCCGCCGGCGTTTTTTCCGATATTCCACGCCACAGAAAAATCGCCGGCAAGATGCCGGCGCCACAATTTGACGCATTCCTCGTTCACTTCATTACAAAATCGCCGCGCTGCTTGGCAAGAAATTCGCATTAGAGCATTTCTAATTTAAGTGNNCTTGAATCAAAAATGCTCTAGAAATGTTCGCGCAAGGCGCGGAAGCTTGTAAGGATCAGCAGGCGGCCGGCCCCGCTGCGCACTTCCTCGTGCTCCAGCGCCCATGTGGCGTGATGAGGAATGAACACGGCGTTCAACCCCGCTTCCAATGCGGGATTGATATCGCTGCGAGGACTATTCCCGACCATCCATCCGCGCGACTTCACGACGTGATGGCGGTTCACAAGGGCGCGATACGTGGCCACGTCTTTTTCCGGGACGATCTCGATCGCGTCAAAATGAATTTGCAGACCCGACCGCTCCACTTTTGCGGCTTGCTCCGCCGCCTCGCCTTTCGTGAAAAGAATCAGCCGGTGCCGACCGGCAAGATAGTCGAGCGTTTCGATGACGCCTTCCAGAACATTGGGAGGTGTGCACTCAAGCTCTTGCACGCGGTCATGGATATTTCCCACGGTCTTGCGCTCGGCCAGGTGTCCCGCGAGCTTCATGTACGTTTCCTCGAGCGACCGGCCAAAACTGCGCACGCCGTAACCATGCTGCCGGATGTTGCGGCGTTCTGTTTCGTTCAGGATGTGGCGGGCATATTCGCGCGGATAGCCGAACGGTTCGAGAAGCGTGAGAAATTCCTCAATGGTCTGCTCGAAATAAACATTATTCTCCCAGAGCGTATCGTCGGCATCGATGAGAATGGTTTCTCGGGGCATGGTCCCAGGCAAGCCGGAACGGCTCCGTGCGCGCGCCTGTACGATTTCACGCGGGCAGCATGATTTCGCGGAAGGCGCATGCGTGGAGGCTACGCTTTTTTGGCTTCGCTCGCCGCAAGCCTTTCCAGGATTTCGAGCGCAACCTTTTGCGTCTCTCCGTAGTGGGCCAGATAGCTCTGAAAATCGCGGTTCAATTCCAGCGCCTCGCCGGCGCCGTGCGGCGTTCTCATGATCATGTCGCGCAGGCGCACGGGATGAGGCAGCACCGCGTCCTCCTTAAGTTCATCGAGCGCCACTTTGACGTCATAGGGTTCCATCGTTCCTCCGGTTCGCCTTCTTCACCAACAATTCTACAGCGAAATCCGCGCGAAACGAAAGAAAGCCTGCAAGTAGCACAGGCACTCTTGCCTGTGCGGGGTTCGCAATTGTCTCCGGATTTTTACTGCGGGACCCCGCATCAAAACCGCATAGCCAGGAGTGGCTGTGCTACAAAATGCGAAATTCAGGACACTGGAGGCAAAAACTCGTAGCGGTCAATTCGCGCGGCAACGCCGCGCCGGTCATTGTTGGGCTCGACGCGCACAATTTCCGCAAAGCATCGAATGTGCACATCGCTGGCCATGGTGATTTCACGCGGCAAGGTCAGAATGAATTCAACGGGAGTTCCCGGCGCGAAGTCTTCATCAATCAAAAAATAGAGGCCGCGGAAACTCACATCCCGCGTCTGCGCTTGCCGTTCGTTCCCGCCCGGCTCGGTGGAACGAACCGTTAACGGGAGCGCCATCGTAAATCGCCGCGATGCCCGGCGTTCTGAGGTTTGTTCCATGACTCCCCCGGAAGAGGGTTTTCCGCAGGTTCAGCCAGCACACCGTAGCATCGCGCCATAAAAATCGCAACGGGAAACACATAGCCGGTTCAAGGCGCATTTTCCGGGCCAGGCGTAAAACGCGATTTGTTTCGCGGCGGCGCTCTGTGGTTACATGGATTCCCTCATGTCCACGCAGCTTCATCGAAGCTTGATGCTTTCCGGCCCGGCGGGCCGCATCGAGACGATCCTGTGGTCCGTTTCGAAGCATGAAAAAGGCGCGCCTCCGCCGCTTGCCGCCGTCGTCTGCCACCCGCATCCGCTGTTTGGCGGGACCATGCACAACAAAGTGGTTTACCAGACCGCGAAAACGATTCATCGGTTCGGGCTCCCCGTCGCGCGCTTTAATTTTCGCGGAGTGGGCTTGAGCGAAGGAACGCACGACAAAGGGGAGGGCGAGAAAGACGATGTTCTGGCCGTGCTGGATTTTCTCGCGGCCGAATTTCCAGGGGTGCCGCTTCTCGTCGCGGGATTCAGTTTTGGTTCCTGGGTCGGATTGCGCGCCGGGTGCGGCGATGCGCGCGTGGCCGAACTCATCGGACTCGGCCTTCCAGTCGGCGATCTGGATAACCGCAGCTTCTCCTATCTCGATCACTGCGATAAGCCAAAGCTTTTGGTCTCCGGCGAATTCGATCGCTTCGGCCCGCCGGTAAAGCTGCGCGCCATGGTCGAGCAGTATCCTCCGCGCGCCAGGGAAAATACAACGGTAGAGATCGTTCCCGGCGGGGATCATTTCTTCGCCGGACATCTTGCCGAGCTGGACAGCACGCTCGCAGCATGGCTGGTAAAACGCCATCCAGATCTCGCCGCAGCGGAATCGCTTGAGTAGGACGGGCTTCAGCCTGTCGCTTTTCGTTTGGACAGAAATCAAACCCGACAGGCTGAAGCCCGTCCTACCAAGAATTCAGAAAAAAATAAAGCGCTTGCGCTTTCGGAATTTGGACGGCTTAGCACTGGGATCGGGTTGTTCCGGTTCATAGAGCAGCTTGCGGCCCTCGAATGCGGCCAGTGGATTATCACGAAAGAGCGCCTGCGCGACGTGTTCGCCGCGGCGTTTGGCGACGGCGTCGAATGCGGCGCGAAGCTGCAGCGGGCGGCCTTTCAAATTGTGCGCATCGCTGGCGACGAAGTGGACGCGATCCTCGTCCAGCCATTGCTCGGCGCAGGCCTGCGCCGCGCTTCCGAAACGTCCCAGCAGGGATTGCGCCGTGATCTGCACGTA
>PMOP01000344.1:5631-6090 GCA_003161495.1 Acidobacteriota bacterium
TTCAGGCGTTCGCCCACGGCGGCCTGTAACTCGTCACGGCGCTGGCGAATGATTTCAGGATCGAATACGTAGTGCGAATTTGCATGCGGCGTCCCGACCACATGCGTGATTCCGTCCGCAATGGCCGATTCCGCCATCTGAATCGAAGTTTCCAGCGTGTCCGCGCCGTCGTCCATTCCGGGAAGGATGTGACAATGAATGTCGACCATAGGAAATTTACTTCTGTGAAGATACCTGAACGAGGGAGCGCGAACAACCCCTTGCATAGTGACTGGCGACTGGTGATTGGTGACTGGTGAAAACCGCCGTCTCGAATAGTTGGAATCCCTTGCGAATTCCTCACCTGCTATAATCTTCGCCGCGATCCAAGTAGCACAGGCTTCAGCCTGTGGATTTTGATTTTTGCGGATCTAAGAAAATTCACGGGCTGTGCTGCTGCTTCTCGGATCCGGAAAGCGA
>PMOP01000344.1:6116-9280 GCA_003161495.1 Acidobacteriota bacterium
GCGGCGGCGATCGAGCGGCAACTGGTCGAGCGCGGCTACGCGATTTCCCCGGACGCGAATTCCGCCGACGTCGTCGTGGTCAATACGTGCACGGTGACGGCTGCGGCGGACCTGCAGGCGCGCCAATCCATTCGCACCATTCACCGCGAGAATCCAGCGGCGCGCGTCATCGTTACGGGTTGCTACGCGCAGCGCGCTCCCGAAGAACTCGCCGTGCTCGAAGGCGTTTCCTGGGTCGTAGGAAATTCACACAAGCCGGAAATTCCGCGCCTCATGCAAGAGATGGAACAAGAATTCGGGAACGAAATACGGCGCGAACTTCCGCGGGAAACGACGCACGTTTCCTCTACTTCTCTTCACCAGGGATTTGTGCCGCTTTCGACCCTCGCAGACGAAACGCTTTTGCTCGAGCGCGTCCCGGCCAGGATATTAACCGGCGACATTCTCGAGCAGCGTGAATTGCTCGTCGCGCCTGTCGAAGGCGGCGAGGCTGGCCACACGCGGCCGGTACTGAAAATTCAGGATGGATGCAACAAGCGCTGCTCCTACTGCGTGATCCCGCAGGTGCGCGGGCGCAGCCGCAGCCTGGCGCCGCGCAGCGTGATCGAGGAAATCCGCAAGCTGTGCGAAGGCGGCGCGCGCGAAGTGGTGCTCAGCGGAATCGATCTCGGCAACTACGGCCGCGATCTCGCCCCGCGCGCCGTGCTCGGAGAATTGTTGCGGCGCATTTTAGACGAAACGCCCGTCGAGCGCCTGCGAGTCAGTTCCGTCGAGCCGATGGATGTTACAGAGGACCTGATCGCAATTTTCGCGGCGAGCGAACGAATGGCGCGGCACGTACACATGCCGCTGCAATCCGGCTCCGACCGCATCCTCGCGGCGATGCATCGCTGGTATCGCGCCGAGCATTACGCGCGCCACGCGGAACTAGCGCGCGAGCGGCTCCCCGACGCAGCCATCGGCGCGGACGTGATCGCAGGATTTCCCGGGGAGACGGAAGAGGATCATCAAGCCACGCTCTCGCTCATCGAGCGGCTCCCGCTCACCTACCTGCACGTATTTTCGTTTTCTTCGCGCCCGGGAACGGCGGCGGCGGAATTGCAAAAGCAAGTTCCCGAACAAGTGATCGCGCGCCGCGCGCGCGAATTGCGCGCCCTCGGTGAAAAGAAAAAGTCCGCATTTCAAATGGCGCAAGTGGGGCGCACGATGCGCGTCCTCACTCTGAACCGCGGCGGCAAAGACGTTTCCGGGCAGTGGACTCGCGCGCTCTCCAGAAATTATCTCGACGCGCGAGTTTCCGGCGTGTGGCCCGCCAATCAATTTTTGGATGTGCGAATTTCGGGAATGAAGGAAGGCCACCTCACGGGCATTTCGGTCTAGCCGTTTTTTTCGTCTGAAATTTCGAGAAATTTTAGTAGCACAGGCTTCAGCCTGTGGGGTTTCGTACTGCCGAGGACTAAAACCCACAGCATGAAGCCTGCGCCACTCTCGGATGTGCTGTGAGAATTCCTTCTGTAGCGGCTATTTTCGCAAATTACGATTCAAAGATGACTTGCGCGAGCGCTGTATTCCCGTCATGCGTAATGGTGAGGACAATGTTTTTTACTCCGAGGCTGTCGGCGATGGCGCGCGATGCGCCTGACAATTTCAGCGTGGGTTTTCCACTCGGCTCGCGCACGACTTCGATATCCACCCAGCGCACGCCGCGCGCCCAGCCGGTGCCGAGGGCTTTCATCGTGGCTTCCTTCGCGGCGAAGCGCCCGGCAAAGCGTTCGGCGCGGTTGCGATGCCTTTCGCAGTAAGCGATTTCCGACGGAGTGAACAGCCGCCGGAGCAACGCGCGTCCGCGGCGCGCGATGGCCGCCTCAATGCGATCGACTTCGGTGATGTCCACGCCCAAGCCAACAATCATGTTTGCGCCCCCGAGACAGTGGCGCAGGCTTCAGCCTGTGGGTTTTGTCGCTGCAAGAACGAAACCCACAGGCTGAAGCCTGCGCCACTAAAATTATACCGCGTCCGCAAGAGGCAGACAGAAGCCGAAGCAGTACGCTAAAGTAGTGAACGGAACAAAAAGCAAAATGGCGCGAGCTATAAAAACTCGATCTTCTGGACGCGGGGCAGTCGTACGCGGAGATCGCGCCACGCCGCGCAACGCCAACGCCGCGTGGTCGATTCGTCGGGCGCGCGGCCTGCAAGTGTTGGAATCACGCGCGCTCGGAAAGCTTACCTGGCTCGTGCACGGTTTCAGCACACGGCCCGGCGGCGCAAGCGTCCTCAACGAAAAGCCCGCGCTGAATCTGGGCTTCACGGAATGGGACGAGCGCGAACGCGTCGCCGCGAATCGCGAAAAATTCATAGCGGCTCTTGGCGCTCGCGAAATGCCGCTCGTCACGGCGCGCCAATTCCACTCCGACGTGATTCACGTCGCCGCCGCGCCGATCGCCGAGGCGCCGAAAGCGGATGCGCTGATCACGCACACTCCGGGTTTGCTGCTCGGCGTGCAGACTGCCGACTGCGTGCCAATTCTTCTGGCAGATACCCGGCAACGGGTCGTGGCGGCAATCCACGCGGGCTGGCGCGGCACGCTGGCGCGCATCGCCGTAAAAACTCTTGGTCAGATGCGCATGGAATTCGGAACGCAACCTCGCGATGTGGTCGCAGCGATCGGCCCCGCGATCGGACGCTGCTGCTACGAAGTCGGCCCGGAAGTCGCGCAAGCGTTCGCGGCGCAATTTCCTACCGCAGCGGACTGGTTTGACGGCCCGTTTGAACAATTGGCGCACGGTGAAGAACCGCTCTGGCTGCCGTGGCTGACAATGATGCCGCCTGGGCATGTCCCTCCGCCGCCCCGCGTGCAGCTCGATCTGCGCGCCTCGAATCACTGGCAGTTGATCGATGCCGGAGTGCCGGAAAAACAAATCGGCGTGAGCGATCTATGCACCGCCTGCCGCGCGGATCTGTTGTTCAGCTATCGTCGCGAAGGCGCGAAAACAGGCCGCCTGATGGCGGTGATTGGAATTAAGTAGGACGGGCTTCAGCCTGTCGCTTTTGGATTTGGCTGAAGTTTCGTTCCAAGAAAATCAAAACCAACAGGCTGAAGCCCGTTCTACTTACTGCAGCGCAACAAACGGACTCGGCGTTTCCATCAGCGCGAGCTGGCCGCA
>PMOP01000333.1:0-5208 GCA_003161495.1 Acidobacteriota bacterium
AGAAACATTTCCACGCCGGAAATCGTTTCGATGCCTTTTCTGCGCGCCAGCCGCAACAATTCCGTTTCCCGCGGACGGTACACCATGTCCATCACGATCCGGCAATTCAGCTCCGCGCTCGTGAGCGGAGAGCCGCCACGTGGGTGCATCCCGATGGGCGTGCAATTCACAATCGCATCGAAAAATTCGTGGCTGAGATCGCCGCGCGCAACTGTTTGCCCGCCAATGGCGCGAGCCAGCGCCCGGGCGCGTTCCGGACGCCTCGCACAAAGACAAACAATCGAGCCCGCCTGCGCCAGCGCGAACGCGGCCGCTCTCGCGGCTCCTCCCGCTCCATACAGCAGCACGCGGCTTCCCCGGAGGCGCATCCGCCGCTCCAGGCTGCGCAGCACTCCGACGTAGTCCGTATTGTACCCGTACAATTGTCCGCCGCCACGCACCACGACAGTGTTGACCGCTCCAATCCGCTCCGCCAGTGGATCGCAGCCACCCAGAAACCTCAGGATGGTTTCCTTGTGCGGAATCGTGACCGAAAGGCCCGCGACCCCAAATCCATCCATCGCTCGCAAAAATTCTCGCAGATGGCGAACGAGAAACGGCACAAATACCGCGTCGAACTTCCGCGCATGAAATGCCGTATTGTGCAGCAAGGGCGAGAGCGAATGCCCGATCGGATCGCCAATCACGCCGTACACACGCGTGCGCCGAGTAATCCGCTCGGCCCGGTAAAGATCGGCCATCGCGTCCAGCGAGAGTTGGCCGGGCGCCGTGGCCTGTTCCACCGCCGCATACGCCAGTGCGCTGCCCATGCGCAGCGACAAGACGCGCCCGGCAAGTCCGAATTCGCCCATGGGTATCGCGACGGCATCGCGACGCGCGCGGGCCAATTCGCAAATGCGCACGCTATCCGAAACAGTGCGGCATTGCGCCGCGATCTTGATCGCCTGTCCACCCGCCCGTTCGAGTTGGCGAACAACTCCTCCGAGGTTACGCGGCGTTCCTCGAAAATCATGGTAGGACACCATCACTCGTGCAGGAAAAAGCGCGCGCGCCAGATCATCCCCTTCAACATGCTTGGCCGTTTCAATTTCAATGTCGCACCATGCGCAACCTGAGCGCGCCGCTTGCGCCAGGATTCCGATCTGCTCTTCCCGGCTGCCTTGGAACAGTCCTCCACCTTCTCGCCGCCTGCAAGTGGCAATAAACACTGCGCGCGGCCTTTTGCGCCGCAGCCAGGACAGAAGGGCTTCCCTTTCCTTTACGTTGCGCAAATAGTCGAGGCGCAATTCGAGCGTGCGCGTTTTACGCAATCCCTGACGGACCTGCAATCTCATCTCGCGCGCTGTTTCACCGGCGACGACCGCGCACACCCGATCTTTTCCGAACAGACCCTTCAAGCGCCCTCCTGCCAGGAAGACAAACTTTAGGCTTCTATCACGTGGTTGACAAATGTGTAAAGCGTCCCCGCACGTTTTGTTGACGCTCCCGGGGCCCGGTGCTAGCTTGGATGGGCAGCCTTAACCGGTGTGGGACGACTAAAGATGCGAACGCTAGGAGCGGTCTCCATGAACAATAAAATTGGCTATCGTACTCTCACTATGGGACTTAGAGTGGGGCTGGGCCTGATCGCCTGGGCCGGCGTCGCCTCCGCTCAGCAGTATGTCCCGACCACACCTACGCAAGAGAGCCTATATTGCTCCGGCGTTGTGACCGATCGGCAGGTCCCGGGAGATACCTATCTGATTTCCGGCGAAAATTCCCGATATAAGACCACATTCGTCCCCGGCGATTATGTGTTTATAAATCAAGGGGCGGACCATGGTGTAAAAGTCGGAGATCAATTTGAAGTGGTCCGGCGCGAGAGTGACACGACGGGGGTCGTCTGGTTCAAGTATCAACCCATGTTAAGCCGCGCCATGGGATCCACGTATACCGATATTGGGCGATTGCGCATCGTACACGTCGACGCGAAGACTTCCACTGCGGAAATGGCCATGGCCTGCGACATGATGCAGCGTGGAGACCTCGTGCGGCCATTTGTCGCACGGCCTGCGCCTCAGTATCATACCGTGAAGCTTGATCCCTTCGCCGCGCCTTCCGGGAAAAAAACGGCGATGGTCGTGAGCACCAAGGACTTCGGAGCTCTCGTCGGGCCGGGACGCATCGTGTACATCAATCTGGGAAGCAATCAGGGCGTTCAGGTCGGGGACTATTTCCGCATGTTCAGGTATCAGGGCTCGCAAAGCGACACCATGTATGAAATAAAGAATACCTCTTACACGGTGTTCGGGTTTGGGAGCACCCCCGTGGCGTACGAGTGGAACAATCTTCCGCGCCATGTTCTGGGCGAGGGAATTGTCCTGCGCACTGGGCCTAACTCATCGACCGTCCAGGTGACAGCATCCCGGCAGGAAATTTATGTCGGCGATTACGTGGAATTGGAATAGCCCCAGCACGAATTTCATTTCGCAATCCGCGCCGAAAAAAGGATTCGATTCGCAGGATGAATCGGATCCTTTTTTTTCTGGGATGAAGAAGCAAAAGTTGCAAATTCAAATCATGGTAGAACCATTCGCGCCGCCCGCTGGAGTGGCCTCACGATTCGGAATTTGCGCGCGATTTCTTTTCCGAAAAAATTTCCGCGGTGAAACCCAGTATTTCCACGGCCGGATCCCGCCAGGCATCGCGCGGCAACCCGGCTTTTACACAGGTTTCTTCGAGCAGGCGCTGGCCTGACCATTTTCGTTCCGTGGCAACTTGCGGAAGCAAAAGTCCTCTGGAGGAGCCTCGCACTACCATCAATCCATGCCGGCCCGCAACAATCGCCTCGGGCAGAATACGTTCCGGCGCGGTCAAGACCGAGATTTCGATTTCCAATGTTGCGACTTCCTCGGCGCGAATTGGCGCGAACCGCGAATCGAACAGCGCCGCGCTGATCGCGGAACGGGCGACCACATCCGCAAGCGGGCCGGGGTTCTCTACTTGCCCCACACACCCGCGCAGCGCTTCGGCCAGGTATAAGCTGACAAACGCTCCTCTGCGTTCGGAAAGTGTTTTGGGGAAAGAAGGAAAATCGGGGACGCGCTTGTCGAGGATGGCGCTGGCAATCGCGCGGCGGGCAATTCCGACCAGCGCCAGCCAATCGTCACTGGACAGTCGGGACATCCTGGGCATTCTTGCGCCGTTCGAGAATTCTCAGGTGACGCCGCTGCTTCACGCTGCCATCGACACGGCCCCAAAACTTTTGAAAATACTGAAACGCGGAAACCACCGCGCTTCCCACCACGAGCCACAACAGAATCACGCCGAGCGGCCGGATCATGGTGTGCTTCGCCGCCAGCATCACCGCGCAAACGGCAATCACCTGCAGAACCATTTTCGTTTTGCCGAGCGCCGACGCGGGAATTGTAAATCCTTCGGCGGAAGCGATGTTGCGCAACCCCAGAACCACGATTTCCCGGCCGATAATGATCACCGCCATCCAGCCGGGCACCAGATGCATTTCCACCAGGGAAATAAATGCCGCGGAAATCAGAAGCTTATCGGCGATGGGATCCAGCAGAATTCCCAGCGTGGTGACTTCGCTTCGCCGCCGCGCATAAAAGCCGTCCGCCCAATCCGTGGCCGCAGCGGCCAAAAGAATCAGCACGCCCCACTCCGCAAAATTAATCGTCACTCCCAAAAATGCGATATTGGGTTCGCGGGTCAAAAGGATAACGACCAGCACCGGGATAAAAAAAATCCGTAGAATGGTCAGGCTGTTTGGCAGGTTCATGACACACCCGGAGGGCTTCCTGCTCCTCTTTTGGACGTATACGCCCAATCGCGAGGCGTGACCCACTATAGTCGCACCCGCGCGGGCAGTCAACGATTGCTCAAGGCGATTCGCCCCAAACATTGGAAGAGGCACACCGCCCTCTGAAAAGCACACAACCAGGGGCATATACTCATAGGTGACATAGACCTGCAAGCCTGTGCAAAATCAGGATCTTACAACCGATCGCACGGAAAAGCCTCAATATGCTGAATGATTCAGCAGATATGCCTGTAATTATATGAAATTAGGGCAGTTACAGTATAGCTGGAGCAATCAGCAAGGGTCATGCAAGAGTTTCACGCCTTCGCGTCTTAAACGCAGGAGATTTATTTCCACAGCCTTTTCCACAATTGACCGGCGATTCCTACCGTCCGCGCGATCCCGAAATACATGGATTTGGTTGCCGTTTCTAGGGTCTTTCCCCTTCCCTATTCACGCCGCTAAGGCCCGAATTATGCGAGCGTTGGCTCTGGAGCGATTCTAAGTTGGCGCGCCACGGACTCGGGAATTTCCGCTTCGATGGCCATGGTCGAGTCGCGCACTTCCGAATGCAGCACGCGGCCGAGAGCATGAACGAGAGCGATCGCGCGTCCATTCGACAGCGGAAGCGTGAAGTGCAAATGCAGCAAGGGATCGACGGGCATCGCTTCGTCAATGCGGCGGAGCAGCGCCTCCAGCCCTTCGCCGGTCAGGCCGGAGACGCGCGAGGAATTTTGATTTCCATTTACGGCGGCGGCCTCCTCGGGGGTAAGCCTATCAATTTTGTTAAGCACGTGGAGGCGGGGGCGGTCCGCAACACCCAGCTCTTTCAGAATTTTTTCCACTTCGGCGTCCTGCTCGGTATGGTGCGGGTTCGAGATATCCGTGACGAGGAGAATCAGCGCCGATTCCTGCACTTCCTCCAGCGTGGCTCGAAACGCGGCGATCAATCCCGGAGGAAGGTCGCGAATAAATCCGACGGTGTCGGACAGAAGCACGCGCCGGTTTGATGGAAGGCGCACGGCGCGCACGGTCGGGTCGAGCGTGGCGAACATTTTTGAAGAGACAAGAACGCCTGCGCGGCTCAGCGAATTGAAGAGCGTCGATTTCCCCGCGTTGGTGTAGCCCACAAGCGCTACGGTTCCGAGCGGCACGGCCTGGCGCGTTTGCCTGCGCAGGGATCGCTGTTTCCTGATGGCCTCGATGGCTTTCGTGATCTTGCTGACGCGCTCGCGGATGCGGCGGCGGTCGGTTTCGAGTTTCTGTTCGCCAGGGCCACGCGTTCCGATTCCGCCGGCTTGCCGCGACAGTTCTTTGGCGCTTCCAGCCAGACGAGGCAGCGTGTAATTGAGTTGCGCGAGTTCGACTTGCAGTTGCCCTTCGCGGCTGCGCGCGTGCCGCGCAAAAATATC
>PMOP01000333.1:5247-5732 GCA_003161495.1 Acidobacteriota bacterium
TTTACTTCCTCGATCTTGCCGCGCCCGATCACGGTGGCCGGATCGATCTTGTCGCGCATCTGAAAAATGCTGCCCGCGACTTGCGCGCCCGCGCTGCGGGCCAGCTCCGCAAGTTCTTCGAGCGACGCGCGTTCCGCATCGCCCGCGTCAATCCCCGGCACATGCGAGGCTCGCTTCATCCCCACACCCACCAGGAATACGCGCTCGTGGCTTTCTGTCGGACGTGTAGTCTTCATTCTGGGGCGACGATGAGAGCAATTCGCAGGCGGGGGACATGCGACGATTGGGACAATTTCATACGGTCATTATACACCTTGCAGGAAAGGATCGTCACCGGGTTCCAGAATTAGAATATCGGCGGCACCAAGCGCCTTGCGCACCAAAATGAAGATAGCGCATAATCGTTTCTCGAAATTTGAATTTGCATTCGGCTCTTAGAAAAACTCGCGAATCGAGGCCGGGATGGTTAAGTTAAAAGTGAATGG
>PMOP01000333.1:5777-8410 GCA_003161495.1 Acidobacteriota bacterium
GACGGCGCGGAAATTACCACGATTGAAGGGTTGAGCGCGAATGGATTGCACCCGGTGCAGAAAGCCTGGATGCACATCAACGTGCCGCAGTGCGGCTATTGCCAGCCCGGGCAGATGATGCAAGCGTCTGCGTTTTTGAAAATTACAAAAAAACCAACCGATGCGGACATTGACGCCGCCATGTCAGGAAATATTTGCCGCTGCGGAACTTACCAGCGAGTGCGTGCCGCGATCAAATCCGCGGCGGAGGAACTGGCATGAGCGCGATTCAGAACGTAAGCAGGCGAGGGTTTCTGAAAGGCGTGGCCTCGGCGGGAGCGTTTGTGTTGTGCGTGCGCATTCTTCCCGAGTCGCTGCACGCGGAGGCATTGCCGGGAAACGCGCGAGTCGATGACGCGGTGTTTCATCCGGGCGTGTACCTGGGTATCGATACCGACGGAACGGTTTACATCATCGCCCATCGCTCCGAAATGGGTACCACCAGCCGCACTTCCGTGCCCATGATTCTGACCGACGAACTGGATGCCGACTGGAAGCGCGTGAAACTCGAGCAGGCGATTGGAGACGAACGGTACGGCTCGCAAAATACGGACGGCTCGCACTCGATTCGCGAATTCTACGAACCCATGCGCCAAGCCGGCGCGACTGCGCGAATGATGCTCACGCAAGCCGCCGCCAATCAATGGGGTGTGCCGTCGTCGGAGTGCAAAGCCGATCTGCACGCCATCGTTCACTCGGGAACCGGACGCCGCCTCGGTTACGGCGAACTCGCCTCCGCTGCCGCGAAACTCCCCGTGCCAAAAATGACGGAATTAAAATTTAAACCGAAGAGCGCGTGGCGCTACGTCGGCAAGGGAGCCCCGAGCTACGACCTTTCCGATGTCGTGACCGGAAAAGCTGTCTACGGAATGGACGCGCGGATGGACGGAATGGTGCACGCGTCGATCCAAAGGCCGCCTGTACTCGGCGGAAAAGTGAAATCGTTTGACGATAAGGAAACGCTGAAAGTTCCGGGTGTAAGCCAAACGGTTTCCATCGATGCGTTTCAAGGGCCGTGGGGATTTCAACCGCTCGGCGGCGTGGCCGTCATTGCGGAAAATACCTGGGCAGCGTTCAAGGGCCGGAAGAGTTTGCAAGTCGACTGGGACAATGGACCGAACGCCGGCTACAACTCCGATGCCTACAAAAAAGAGTTGCAGCAGACGGCGCGAACCTCGGCAAAAGTGGTGCGCAATCAGGGCGATGTGGATAGCGCATTCGCCAAGGGCGGAAAAATCATCGAGGCCGAATATTACGTTCCTCATCTGGCGCATGCCGCGATGGAGCCGCTCGTTGCTGTCGCGGATTTTCGCGACGGCAAAGTAACCGCCTGGGCGCCCACGCAAAATCCCCAGGCGGTGCAGGACACCGTCGCGAAGGCGCTGGGAATTGCCAAGGAAAACGTGATCTGCCACGTGACACTGCTCGGCGGCGGATTTGGCCGCAAATCCAAACCCGATTACGTTGCGGAAGCCGCGATCCTGTCGAAAAAAGTCGGGCGTCCCGTGAAAGTAGTCTGGACGCGCGAAGACGATATCCAATTCGACTACTACCACAGCGTCGCGGCTATGTATATGAAGGCGGTAGTTAACGACAAAGGAATTCCGACGGCCTGGTTGCAGCGCTCCGCGTTTCCTCCGATCGGCTCCATGGGCGATCCCAAATTGACGTATGGCGGCGATTTTGAACTGGCCATGGGATCGACCGACGTGCCCTTCAACGTGCCGAATCTGCGCGTGGAAAGCGGACCGGCGACAGCGCAAGTTCGCATCGGCTGGTTGCGTTCGGTGGCCAATATTTACCACGCATTCGGCGTTCAGACATTTGCCGACGAGTTGGCGCATGCCGCGGGTCGCGATCCAGTCGAATACATGCTTGAGCTGATCGGCCCGCCTCGCGTAGTCGACATGACCAACGTGAAAAATCCCAATTACGGCGGAAATTACGATGTCTATCCGAACGATACCGGACGCCTGCGAAAAGTCCTGGAAATCGCCGCGGAGAAATCAAGCTGGGGAAAACGGAAATTTGCCAAGGGAGCCGGCATGGGCATTGCTGTCCATCGCAGCTTCCTGACGTATGTAGCGAATGTCGTTGAAGTTCAGGTCACGGAGGATGGCAAGGTCCACATTCCACGCGTTGAAACAGTGGTGGACGCCGGACTCATTACCAATCCTGAGGCCGCGCGCGCCCAGTTTGAAGGCGCGGCCGTCTTCGGAACCAGCATCGCGCTGAGCGGCAACATCACCGCCACGAATGGCGCCATCGATCAGTCTAACTTTGACACTTATCCCGTAGCCCGAATGAGAGAAGCTCCCTTGCAGACGAATGTGCATCTGGTTGATAGCGACGCACCGCCCGCGGGAATCGGCGAGCCCGGAGTTCCGCCATTTATTCCGGCTCTGTGCAACGCCATATTCGCCGCCACGGGAAAACGCGTGCGCGAATTGCCGCTCGGCAAAATCAAGTTGGTTTAAGGCCCGCCAGTTCAGAAGGGACGCGGTTTTCGTGCCGCCGGCGTTTCGCCGGAACTCTTTCAGCTCCGTACACTGCGAAACCGCCGGCGCCGGTCTTAGCCTGAATTCCGAAGTTGA
>PMOP01000088.1 GCA_003161495.1 Acidobacteriota bacterium
GGAATTCGAGTCGTCAAGCGCGTGCCCTGCAGGCCGCGCACTTCGCGCGTCTCGCACGCCTACCTCGAAACGAAGCGCACGAAGATGGGCCATCTGCTGGAGAAGTTGTAAGCGCGTCCGTTGCGTGCACTCGAGTTTTATTTGGAGGGATGTCATGACTCCCGTGATCGAGCAAACCTTTTCTTTCAACGCGACACCTGCAATCCTTTACCAGCTATTCATGAATTCGGCAAAGCACACCGCCGCCACCGGCATGCCAGCCAAGATCAACCGCAAGATCGGCGGAAAGTGGTCCGCCTTCGGTGGAATGATCCTTGGAAAGAATCTCGTCCTCGTCCCGAACCGGATGATCATGCAAACTTGGCGCTCGTCGGAATGGAAAAAGAAGGATCCCGACTCCATCCTCGTCGTCACCTTCGAGAAATCCGCCAGTGGCGGAGCGCAAGCGGCGTTGGTCCACGTTGGCGTTCCGGAATACGATCACAAAGGCGTAACGCAAGGTTGGGTGAAATTTTACTGGGAGCCTTGGAAGAAATATCTTGCCAAACGGAAGCGGGAGGCTTGAACCTTCGTCATCGTCTGGTTATTTGAGGGCAAGCAAGTCTCGTCTTAAGGAAGTGTCCGCCAAAGGTTTTACGTTGGACAATTGCCTGTTACACTTTATCTGGGCAAACAAGCTAAACAGCATGCATAGCGCAATCACAAAAGATGCGAACATTTTGGGCGGAGAACCTGTTTTTCGCGGGACACGCGTACCTTTCAAGATCCTGATTGAGTATCTGGAAGGCGGCGAAACGTTGGGCCAGTTTCTGGAACAATATCCTAGCGTAACACGCGAAATGGCTATAGCAGCTCTGGAAGAAGCGCGTTCCATCCTTGTCTCCCAGCTCAAATGAAAGTATTGATTGACGAGTGCGTCCCAAAAGCACTAAAGCATGCGCTTGCGGCCCAGGGATTTGAATGCCTAACCGTTCAGGAAGCTGGCTGGTCCGGAAAAGTGAATGGTGAGCTCTTAAATCTGGCGGAAGCTGAATTTGATGCGCTTGTCACACTAGACACCAACCTCAGGCATCAACAAAACTTGATCGGACGAAAAATCGCTATTGTGGTTCTACGCGCGCGATCAAGTCGCTTAAGCGACCTCATTTCATATTTCCCCTCGTGCGCAAATGCACTGCAGTCGATTAAACCAGGTGAAATCCTTTATGTGGGAGCCGAGCCTTGACGCCATCTGGAATTAGATATTACTAATCTATCCGCCCCCCACAAGTTGAACAATCTCATACCGGTCGCCCGGTTCGACGGCCGTTTTGAGCCACTGCGCTCGCGGAAGAATCTCCAGATTGCGCTCGATAGCAACACGATCGGAAGGCAAGCCAAGGTGGGAAAGCAGGGCGGAAACTTCCAGCCCTCCGGGCACTTCGCGCGTTTCGCCATTCACGACAATTTGGACGTCACCTGTTTTCATCACGAGACCGGGGAAGGCTTGTTATCCAGGGGTTTCGCTTTCAAGCGGAAGCGCAATTCCCCGTAACGTGTGCCATCGGTTGCGCGGACCACGAGCGACGCGCCATCGGTTGCATTCGGCTGGATGGGAAATTTGAGCATCGCGCGGCCCTCCGCATTCGTGCGCACTTCCGCGCACGGGATGCGTCGCTTTTCAAACTCCAGAAACGCCTCAACGTCGGCATTTCCGACGGGCACCTTTGAATTCTTCATGCACAATTCGATTTCAAGAGCCACATTTCCCGCCGCGAACCAGCTCTTCGGATTCGTGAGGCGTAAATCGAGACCGTCGTGCGTATCATCCTTATTCCCAGTAGCCTCGGCGGACTGCATCGTTGGAGGGACTTTCTCTTTGCCTAGAATCGGCAGGGTTCCCGCCTCGAGTTCGGCGATCACTTCGTGATGCTGCTGGGCCAGGCGTTCGTGCAGTTTTTTCGCCAGAGATTCCGCTTCCAGTCCACTGGCAAATCGTTCGTAGCTGGCGCTGCGCTTGTACACCACGCGGCCAGAAAGGTACACGACCGTGTCGAGGAAAGGATGCGAAGGGCCGCGATCTTCCGTTTGCACGTGAAAAGTATCGCTTCCGACACGAACATTCGAGTTAAAGCCAAAATTCATAGGACAACCGGCCTTTCCCGCAAACGTGCGACGGAGTTACTCGTCCCTCAACAGTAACGGGTTTACGTAAAATACCGAACTTTTTTTCGCGTGCATTTGACCGCTTGGCGCTTCGTCGCTATTATAGCTTGTGCTCCGATGACAGGAAACGATCTCCAAGCTTACGCGCCGCTACTTTTACACCTCATCCTGGCGATGGTCCTTGCCGGCGCACTGCTCACGCTTTCTTCGCTCGTGGGTTGGAGACGCCCCTCCAAGGTAAAATCGCAAGCCTATGAATGCGGCATCACGCCGACAGGCGATGCGCGCGCGCCGTTTTCCGTGAAGTTCTACCTGGTCGGCATCATATTTATTTTATTCGATGTGGAAGCCATCTTCCTGTATCCCTGGGCCTTTATTTTCAGATCGCTGCGGTGGTTCGGCTTCGTCGAAATGCTCCTGTATATCGCCATCCTGCTGGTCGGTTATTTCTATCTCTGGAAGAAAGGGGCGCTCGACTGGAACCGCCCAGCCGCTCGCCGGGACCGCACTTCGTGACGGAAACACCTGACCTCGAGCAAAATCCCATCATCGCGAAAATTCGCGCGTGGCGTCCTGAAGCCGTCGCAGGGTTGATTTCCTTTCGTGGCGAGTTGACGGTTGTCGTCTATCGCGAGCATTTGCTGCCCTTGGCGGAATTCATGATCTCGGACGCCGAACTCGCGTTCACTTACCTTTCCGATGTCACCGCCGTGGACCGGTTTCCCATCGAACCGCGCTTTGAGCTGAATTATCACCTGCTATCGCTCTCCCGGCGCGAAACAATTCGACTCCGTGTTCGCTTTCCGGGCGACGATCCTGTCATTCCGTCGGTCGTGCCCGTTTGGCCGACGGCCAATTGGCACGAGCGCGAGATCTTTGACCTGTTCGGCATTCGCTTTGAAGGCCACCCCAATCTGCGGCGCATGCTTCTCCCCGACGATTGGGAAGGCTTCCCTCTCCGCAAGGATTATCCCGTGGAGGGCCCCCGCTGATTTTCGATTTTGAGACGAGCGAACCTGCGCCATGACTACCGTACAAACCGCCACCGGCCCCGAACAAACCATGGTTCTCAACATGGGCCCCCAGCACCCGTCAACGCACGGCGTGCTGCGCGTGCTCCTGGAACTGGACGGTGAAAATATCGTCAAGGCCGACGTGGATATCGGATATCTGCACACCGGGATCGAGAAAACGGCCGAGGCGCTGACGTATTCGCAGGCCATCACGATTACCGACCGCATGGATTACCTTGCGCCTCTGTCCAACAACCTGGCGTATTGCCTGGCGGTGGAAAAATTGCTGGGCCTGGAAGTTCCCAAGCGTGCGCAATACATCCGCGTGCTCTTGACGGAACTCACGCGCATCGGTTCGCACCTGGTCTGGCTGGGCACCCATGCGATCGACCTCGGCGCGATGTCCGTGTTCCTCTATTGTTTCCGCGAGCGCGAGCAAATCCTCAATATTTTTGAACTCGTCAGCGGCCAGCGCATGATGACCAGCTATTTCCGCATTGGCGGCTTGGCTCTGGAGCCTCCGGTCGGCTGGACCGATCAAGTCCGGAAAATCGTGCAGACCTTCCCTGCCCGTTTCGACGAGTATGAGGAATTGCTGACCAAGAACCGGATCTGGATCGGCCGCACGCAAGGCGTGGGAGTGCTGACCGCCAAGGACGCGATCGCGATGGGTGTTTCCGGCCCGTCGTTGCGCGGCTCCGGGGTGGATTATGACGTGCGCAAATATTTTCCTTACTCCAGTTACGACGAATTTGATTTTCAAGTGCCCGTGCGCACCGAGTGCGATTGCTACGCGCGCTATTTGTGCCGGGTCGCGGAAATGCGCGAGAGCCTGAAAATTGTCCGCCAGGCGCTGGATAAAATTCCGGCGGAAGGCCCCGTGAAGGCCGATGCGCCCGGAATCGTTCCGCCGCAGCGCGAAAAAATGAAAACGGAAATGGAAGCGCTGATATATCACTTCAAGATTTTCACCGAGGGATTCGCGCCTCCCGCGGGCGAAGTCTACCAGCGCATCGAATCGCCGCGCGGCGAGCTCGG
>PMOP01000294.1 GCA_003161495.1 Acidobacteriota bacterium
CCTTCCTTTATCCCGAAGGCCGTAGTGAGCACCCCAGACGCCCCAGCGGCGCCACCAGACGAAGCCTTGATGGGAGTTCCCGGCGGTGTTCCAGGAGGCCAGATGGGAGGAGTTCTAGGAGGTGTGCTGGGAGGGTTTTCGAAGGGTGCGCCGCCAGTCCCCGTGGCCGCAGGGCCGAAGGCGCCAGTCCGCGTGGGTGGCGAAGTAAAGCCGCCGCGCCTGCTGTTTGCGCCCGATCCGGAGTATCCGGTGTTGGCCAAACAGTCCCATCTCTCAGGGATCGTAATCATCGAGGCGGTCATCGACGAGCAAGGCAAAGTGACGGCGATGCGCGTGGTCAGCGGGCATCCGATTCTGATCCCCGCGGCAATGAGCGCGGTTTCGAAAAGAAAGTATGAACCGACGTTCCTCGATGGCGAGGCGACACCCATTGATTTGAGGGTCGAGATCAGTTTTAGATTTTCGTAGGTCGCACAAAGGCCTCGAATTTGTGATTCTTGGCCTTGGCATAGTTTTCGTAAGGTAGGTATTTGCGTTTTTGCCGTGAATCGGAAGATCGGGATGATGTGTTACAGGTTGAAACGCTAGAAGAGCGATAATTCGCTTTTGAAACAGCCCGGAAATTCCCGCCGCGCACACCCTAGTAAACCTTCCTTAACTCGCTCAAGTGTAAAGGTTTATACCCAGTCGTTTGGCTCCCCTTTCCACTAATTGGAGGCTCAGTTGCCTCTTATTCCTGTATTCCACAGCCCACTATTTGTGTGGGCCACTGGTCAATGCTGCGGATTCCTTTTTCAATCCAAGGAATCCTATACAGCTAGCAAACGCCAGCCGCCGCCGAATTGGACTTGTTAGATACGCAATGTCCTGAGGATGCGTTTGGCAGACACGAGGGTAGTTCAATGCGAAGTCAGCACATTCTTTTTGTTGCAGAGGCGGACCCGACGGCAAACGCCAAGGCCCATATAATTCTGGCGCCTCCAAAAGCGGCTCCACGCCATGATGTCTTTGCGGAAACCATGCTGGAAGATAATGCCGCGCACCAGCGCCGAAGTCCTTTGGATTGGCTCGTGTCTATTGGCGTCCACTTCGTGCTCTTGGCTTTACTATTGATTTTGCCGCTCTATTTCACTACACGGCTCAATTTCCAGAAGCTTAATTTAACGTTCCTGGCGGCGCCGGAGATGCATCTTGTTGCGCCTCATCTTGCGCCAATGCCTCCTGCTGCGCCCACGCTCCAGCCCGCTCGCGTGACCTCTGCGCGTGCCTTTCTACCCAGACAACTGACAGCGCCTACTTTCATCCCCAAAACCGTCGCCACGGCTCTTGCCAGCGCAGGGGCGCCTCCAGATGAAGCGTTGATGGAAGTCTCCGTCGGTGTTCCCGGAGGTCAGATGGGAGGAGTTCCAGGAGGAGTTTTTGGAGGGGTAGTGGGAGGTTTCTCGAATGCTGCGCCGCCTTCCGCGCCAGTTGCGGCTCGGCCGAAAAGGCCTGTCCTCGTGGGCGCCCGTGTGAAGCCGCCGCGCCTGCTGTTTGCGCCCGAACCGGTTTATCCGCTTCTCGCCAGGCAGACCCACATTTCCGGGGTTGTCGTCATCGAGGCGGTCATTGATGAGCAAGGCAAAGTGACCGGCATGCGCGTGATCAGCGGGTACCCGCTTCTCATCCCCGCGGCATTGAGCGCCGTCTCGAAAAGAATATATGAACCGACCATCCTCGATGGCGAGCCGATGCCGATTGATTTGAGGGTGGAGATCAACTTTAGTTTTTCGTAGCTTGCTGTTGTAATTCAAGGCGGTACCCGACCCAGGGATCGGTCAGCAAATATTTCGGGGAGCTGGGGACAGCTTCAATCTTCTTGCGCAATCGGTTCACGAACACACGCAGGTATTCCTGCTCGCCTCCATAGTCGGGGCCCCAGACTTCCCGCAGCAGTTCCCGGTGCGTAATGGTTTTGTTGGGATGCGCCGCCAGGTAAAAGAGCAGATCGAATTCTTTGGTTGTCAGTCGGATGTACACGTCATCCGCGTTGATTCTTCTCGCTTCAAAATCGATTTCGATATCGCCTAATTTCAATACCCTGTCTTCGGTTCCCGCGGGGAAGCTGGTCCGCCTGAGCATGGCGCGGATCCGAGCCAGCAATTCGGACACGCTAAATGGCTTTGTTAAATAGCCATCGGCGCCGGCATCGAGCGCCTGTATTTTATCTCTTTCCGTATCGCGCACCGTAACCATGATTATGGGCAGATCAGATGCCAGGCGAATTTCGCGGCATGCCTGCACGCCGGATATGCCGGGCATGTTGACATCCATAAGGACCAGATCGTACTTTTCACAGCGAATCAGGTCTAACGCGCCATCCCCCGAACGAGCGTCCGAAACTTCGTAGCCCTGCGCGATCAGAGTCGTACGCATGACGCGCCGAATCTGCGGTTCGTCATCCACAACCAAAATATGCCCCATGTTCATTTTGCGCCTCTTTACGACAATGAATTAGCGGAAGCCAATCCACGCAACCAGTGTAATCCGTGAAGAGTAAAGAGGGCATAAACGTTCCGTAGACAGTATCTAAAGCAGGTTCGTGGCGTTTCTCACTCAAATGACCGTTAGCAGGCTATGCAGACTGCCGTCAGCGACCGAACATGCCAAAGTGGCAGGGCTCGAAGAGGATTTCGCGCGAGGAACAGCAAAAACGGATGCTCTATCGACCGAGCGGCATGATGCGGCAATTGAATGCCTCCAAAAATACCGACAAAAAGTAAGGCAAGTTGAAACGGGAACGATACAGGCGAGCCCGCGGTCCAAAAATATTCATTTTAGAACGAAAAATGGTGCGGCTGGGGAGATTCGAACTCCCGACCTCGTGCTTCGGAGGCACGCGCTCTATCCATCTGAGCTACAGCCGCGTAGTTCCTTTATATCATGCACGCCCGCTTGGGCGCATTCGTGCGCACAATTTTTGAACAGGCGCTTGCCACGCAGCATGCGAAACGAAATTACCATCCTCGGTGCCGGCGTCCTAGAACTCGAATCGCGCCGAAAGTTGAATGTTGCGCGATCCGTACTTCGGCGCCGAGGCCTGCGGCTGTCCGAAACTGCTATTCAACGTGGCGTCCCAGATCGGCAGATTCGTGCAGCTGCTGTCGGGCTGCGGCGTGCATTCTTCGGTGGTTGTGTACTGCACGTTATTCACGGAAGTCTGCTGGAAATTCGCGTGATTAAACAAGTTAAACGCCTCGGCGCGGAACTTCACTCCGAGCCGCTCGTTCAACTTGAAGCCGCGCGCGACACTCAGGTCCACGTCGCGCACGCCCGGCCCGCGAAACGAGTTGAACCCTTCCCCCGGCACAAGCGAAAAATTCACATTCGGAGTGTCGAACACAGCCGTATAAGGACGTCCGCTTGCGATGGTCGCCACGGACGAAAATGTAAATCCCTTCAATCCCCGCATCACTGGCGACCACGATCCGCTCAGGACGAGACGGTGCGTCTGGTCCAGTTGCGAGGGGCCGCGCTGCGATGCCTTGTCGAATTGATCCATGTAGCCCGTTCCCATATCGATCGCTTTCGAGAACGTATAAGCCACGGCGCCAAGAAATTGCCCGGACTGATGCTTCAGCGAAACCAGCATTCCGTGATACACGGAAGTCCCGGAATTATCCACCGCATTGATCGCGGCGAAATTTGGATCGACATATCCGTCGATGTTCTCAAATTCCGGAACCACATACGATTTTCCATTCGGGAGATTCACCGTCGCTTGCGTAAAATTCCCCCCGAACGCGACTTGCTGAGACGGCGGCACCAGGTTCAGGTCATATCCGAAGTTTCCGTTCGCTTGTCTGGTTACTCCATTGGAATTTCCCAGCAGCGCCACGCCATGTGTATACACATATCCGACGCTCATCGAAGTTTTCGATCCCAGCTTGTGCTCCACGCTCAGATTGGCTTGCTCGACGTATGGATTCCGGAAATTCGGAACGAACACGTGAAGCGATTGGCCCCCGGCCCCGGCGCCTCCCGAGGGAGGCGCAGTGAGCGCGTTTGGATACGTGACGAGGGGCGTGTTATTGCCAAATGCAGGTCCGGTCAGGAATATGAACTGTCTGGAGACTCCGTTCGTGACCAGCGCATCAGAGACGTCCAGCAGGTCTTCCTGAATAAAGAATATTCCGAACGAACCGCGAACCACCGTGTCGCCTTTGTTGTCCAACGAATACGCAAAGCCTACGCGTGGCGCGACATTGTTGTCATCTCGTGGAATGTGGCACGTGAGCGCGGCCACCGGATTTGGATCCGGACTGCAAACTTTGGGCTCCGGGAGTTGCTGGTAATCCCAGCGCACTCCGTAGTTCAGATTCAACTTCGAGGTCGCCTGATACTTGTCCTCCGTGTACAAAGAATACGTCGGAGCAGTAAACAATGCTGTGGACTGCCCGAACGATTGCAAATCATATTCAAACGACCCCGTAGCCACGTCGGCCAGGTTTGCAAATTGAAAATATCCCGCCGGGCCATACACAAAATAGTCGCGGTCACGATTGATGTTGATGTCCACGCCGCTCCGCAGCGTGTGACGCCCCACGATGTACGTGAAGTTGTCGGAGAACTCGTAGCGCTGATCCGTGGTCGAGAGTTGGAATCGATTCCCACCGAAAACATATCCCGTGTCCGGGTTTCCAACGACCGTGGAAGGCGTGGTCGGCGGGGTATCCGGCAAGTCGGAGTGGAGATCATAGGCGTAGTGAAACCTTACTTCGTTGAACATCTTCGGGGTCATCGTAGACACGACCGAAAACTGGAAGAAGTGGCTTGTCGATCCATCCGTCAAGCTCAGGCCATCGCCTGTCGACGTCGGTGTATTAAAATATCCATGCGGGCTGAGGAATTTCTGGTAGTTGTAGGACGTGGTGAACGAGTTTATGGTCGTGAGCTGTCCGCTGAGTTTCACGAAAGCGGTATTCTGATTAAAGCTGCGCGGAAAGGAGCCAGAATTCGCGGCCAGGATGTTCGCTATCGCGGGATTCGCGGCGAGGAAGGCGCTTTGCGCGGCTGCGTCGCCCAAGCTTTGCAGCGCAGGACTGTCGTTGACAGTGACCGGCTCGTTCCTAATTTGCCCTTCGTAGTTCGCCAAATAAAAAAGCTTGTCCTTTTTGATCGGCCCGCCCACCGTCGCGCCGAATTGCTGCCTCCGGTTCGGGGGTTTTGCAATACCGAGCCCATTGTCGATCGAGTCGTTGGCATCCAGCGCCGAGTCTAGAATGTAGTAGTACGCGTCTCCGTGAAAAGCGTTTCCTCCGCTCTTGGTCACGGTGTTGACGAGCCCGCCTCCCGACTGCCCGAACTCCGCTTCGTATCCCGAGGTGTTCACCTGAAATTCCTGCACGATATCTTCGCTGAACTGGAAGGGAATGGTGCCCCGGCCGATCTGCTGCGAAAAGAACGCATTGTTATTGTTGCCGCCGTCCACCTCGTAATTGTTGAAATTCCCGGAAATCCCGTTGAAGCTGATCATGCCGAACTCGCCGTCCGTTGTCGCGCCCGGCGTTAAGAGCACGAAATCGGTAAAATCGCGCCCATTCAACGGCAGATTTTCGATCGTCCCCTGGCCGATCACGGAACTGACCGAGGATTGTGTGGTATCCACCAGCTGCGGATCCGCCGTGACGACGACTTTCGTATCCGTGCTTCCAACCGTCAGTACCGGGCGCAGATTCATCGTCGTTCCAACGGCCACGATGACGCGGTCCAGCTGGGTAAGTTTGAAGCCGCCTTTCTCAACGCTCAGGTGATACGCGCCCGGAGTCAGATAAGGAAAGAGAAAATGCCCGCTTGAGTCGGTAGTCTGCACTGTTGTCACGCTCGTCGCATCGCTACGCGCCGTGACCGTGGCGTCTGCAACCGTGGCGCCGCTCTCGTCCGTGACTGTGCCTTCCACCCGCCCGCTTCCCAGCCCCGACTGCCCCGCAACCGGCGTTGTCATCCATGCCCCTGCGATCAGGCCGCACACCAATAAAGCCGCGAACCTCACTCCTAGAACAATACGTTTCTGAAATCTCATTCCCATCATCCCCCGTCTAATTAAGTCCCCTTGTGTCTCGTCAAACGCCAAATGTGACAAAGGATAGTAGCATCGGCTAATCCTTCTACTTCCATTTTATTTTTGAGTTGCAGGGATTCGTGGGTTCTGTTGCGACAGTGACCGCAAGTCTGTGAAGGATTTAACGCGAAAGGGCGGTGGGCATTAACTACTCAATTTCATCGGCTACGATGGAACGGTCACTCACTTTTATGTCGATTGAAATGGGAGGGCGGAGACTGCTGCCTTGCACGACCTCTCCGCGGGCCCAGGTGTTGCCTTGGAGCGGACCTACTTTTAAGGGGTCGAAGACACTGTTGTCACAGGGGCTGACAACCATGGGATGGCTGGCCTTGAACCTGTATTGCGTTGAAAGGATCGCGAGATCGGTCACGTATTCCAATTCGCAGCGGCCGAATGGAGCTTGCAGGGAAAATGCCCAGAATTCCCCGCCCGGGAGCCGGATCACCATGGCGTCGATATTTTGCTGGGTGAGCCGATTCACAAAAATAAATTTCTTCGCGGACCAGGGCTTGGAAAGTTCGTCGACAGTCGCGGCGACGGTTGGACCTTCGTGAGCTGCTGCAATGGGATTTGGCGCAGAGTCGGATGCGGATTGTTCCGCAACGTCCGAATCAGTGGAAGAATTGATTGCGGTGTGCCGCTTACTTTTGAGGCCCCAAAAAATTATGGCGGCGACCAACACGGCGGCAGCGACACCGCCAATCTGAATCATGCGCTGTGAAGGCACGCCGGCTGCGCCATGCGCTGCCTGCAGGTGGTCCTGGCTTACGCCGGGAATTTTCGGCATGTCGGGGCGAAAGCGATCGAACTTATTTTCCGCGGGTTTATCGAGAGGCGCGTCCGGAGTTTTCGTGGGTAGATTAGCGGACATGATAGGTCAAAATTTGCGCATGCGGATTACAGTGCCGTTCTGTTCGTGCGTTACTTCATCCATTAATTCACTGATCAGGAATATTCCGCGGCCATGCTCGGAATGCAGGTTGCAATCGTCGGCCGGCGAAGGGATGGACGCCGGGTCGAACCCTTTGCCGGGATCGCGCACCACGATGGTGATGCCCTGTAGTCGGTCGCCCGACACGGAACATTCAATTTTCTTGGCGGGATCGCCCTTGCAACCATGCTGGATCGCGTTGGCCAGTGCTTCGCGCAAGGCCATCTCAATTTCAAATTCCTTGCCAGCCGTATATTCCAATTCACCAATGAGCCGCATCACCCAGCCCACCACGGGCGAAATGGACGCCACATCGGCGGGCAGGATCACCTCGAAATGCATCATCGAGGCATTCGCGACTCTGGAAGTGTCGGAGGTGAGGTCGGTCGCCATAAGTAATTTCAAGGAACCGGGCTAAGTCAGCGAATTATGCCGGAATCGCTGAATTGCGCGTCCCCGCAAACATAACGCTGCCTAATTTAATTCTGGCCCCGAAATGGTTTTCAGACAAGCAAAGCGGAAGGCGCGCGTTCCGTGTGGATACCCCATCCCAATGGCAAGACGTCAAGCGGCGGTCTGGCGGCGAATCTGCTCGTTCAAATTGGCGAAAGCTAACAGCAATTGCAATAAATCCGAGCGCAATTCGTCTCCCAATTCCAGGCCCTCGTTACCCATTGTGTCAACGATGAAATTCACCTGGGTGAGGATCCAGTCGCGCGATTCATGGTCCACTGGTTCTTCCCGGTTCACGCGCCCGGAAATGACATTCAACTCTTGCGTGGATTCCAGGAGATAATTTTGCAGGCGGGCATTATCCCCCTGGAAGCTCGCTCCGGGCTCAAGCACGCAACCTTGGGAATATCCGTCACGGCACGAGGTCGTCATCAGGTACACCTCAATCTGGAATTCAAACTATCCTCGTGTCTTTGGAGCACTCTGGCTGCCAAGTGGCCAATACCATTCATCTTCTGTGTTTGCA
>PMOP01000014.1 GCA_003161495.1 Acidobacteriota bacterium
CTTGACCTGGTCCGCGATCCGATCACCAACGAAGTAGGTGTGCTTGGTTGGACAGGATCGGATGGAAAAATTGGGCCCACAGTCAAATTCGGAAACAAGACTTACATCCCAGCAAATGTCGATCCTTCGGTTCTTGCAGCACTACAACTTCCTTGGGATTTTTCGTCTCCCGCGCCACCGACGCGCGAATTGTTCGATGATGTTTGCAGACAACTGGCCCAATTTACCGCTATTCCCGAACATTCCCTGCGCCAAGTAGCTTATTTTATTTTTGCAACCTGGTTAGCCGACCGCATCCCGGTCGCGCCTTTTCTTTGGGTGGATGCGGCGTCCGCAGCCGACAGCTCGGAGTTGATGCAAGTCCTGGGCCTTTTTTGCAGGCGCTCCCTTTTGCTGAGTTCGGACAGTGTTACCGGTTTGTGGACGCTGCCGATGTATCTGCGGCCTACTTTATTATTGGATGGCGCGGAGCTGACTGTTCCGCTGCAAAGGTTTCTTCACGCCTCTAGCAGCAAAGGTATCCGCTCTGTGAAAGGGGGGCAGGCTTTGGATCTTTATTGTGCCAAGGCCATCTGTTCGCAGGATTCGCTCCGCGACCCGGCCTTGGCAAGCCTTGCATTGCAGATCAGTTTGCCCCCAAGGCGTGCGCAACTTCCGACTTTGACGCAAGAGGTGAGTAAAGACATTGCGAATACTTTTCAAGCTAAGTTGTTCAGATACCGCCTCACGCACCTTCAAAAGGTTGTAACACCGACCATCGATGTCGGAGGACTTACGCCCGCGACTCAGAACCTAGCGCGCTCGCTGGCAGCCTGCATCCTGGGCGATGAAAAACTGCAGTCCGAAGTCGTTCCGCTCCTTCGCGGTCAAGACCGGGAGACGACCGACGAACGCTCGCAGGGACTGGAACCTATCGTCCTAGAAGCCCTTCTTTACTGCTGTCATGAAGGAGATCGATCGACAGTGTTTGCGTCGGAGCTAGCCGAAGCAGTGAATAGTATCCTTTCGCAAAAAGGACAAAAACTTCGGGTTTCTCCGGAGACAGTGGGGTGGAAACTTCGTCACCTTCGGTTCCGCACCGAGTCGGTTGGGAGCGGGAAAAAGGGGCTATGGTTATTTGATGATGTTCGACGCAGGATCCACATTCTGGCAGAGGAATATCGCGTACCGTTGGATCCCCAAGGCGCGCTAAATGGCTGCCCGCACTGCCCGAATTCCGTAGGTGAGGGGCCATTCGAGGGCGGAGATGGAAACAAAAATTCCGACCTTTCTGAAGTCTAGAGGTCTTAGAGGTTCTAGAGGTTTTAGAGGTTTTTGGGGGACTTTAGACCATAAACCCCCACCGTGTTATGCGGGATATATTTCGCAAATTTGAAGAAGTGGATTCGGTTCCCCTGGGGATGATCGTGTGATCGCAATGGATGTTTGCCCCAGCCGACTTAAGCGCTCTGTCGAATCTCATGGTTGTATCCCGCATCTGAAAAGGAATTGTTAGCCGTTGAGACTCCGATAACTCCATTCTATGAATCAACCCGTGAAATTGTTGCAAGCTGACCTTGCACAGCGCTCCGGAGGAGGGTGGACGCGGGAATGCGTGGTCAATATCCTCAACGCCGCAATTCAGTCGCGGCCGGTGCGAATCATCCTCCAACCTTCCTTGAGCCGCTTGTCGGTTTCTGCCTGATTGGCGGTCGTGATGCCGCACGGGACGTTGTGAGCTTTGCACGCCGCTAGAATTGTCTGGCGGGCGGATTCGAGTTCAGGAGAATCCTGCGCCACGCCGAGGTATTGGTGCAGATCTCCTCCGACGCCCAGAAAAATCGCCCCGACTCCGGGAACGGCGGCAATTTCGTTGACGTTCTTCAAGCCTTCAGCCGTTTCGATCATGGCAATGGCGAGAAGATCGCCCTCGGGATTCAACGGCCAGAGATCGGCATGTCGCAAGTACTCGGCAGGAGTAACGCCCCACACAAATGCGGCGTTCGCGGGAGAATACCCGCGCAATCCGGCGGGCTGTTGATACTTGGAGTTTTCTGGTTGCGGATAACGCATGTAACGAACCAGCTGCGTCATTTGCTCTTTGTTGTCGACGCCGTTGAAAATAATACCCATCAGACCCATGTCCAGTGCTTGCTTGACGATCCAGTCGTTGGCCTGCAAATCGCGCCCGTAAGGCGGGAAGCGCGCAAACAGCGCCACCTTGGGTTGCGGATTGCCTTTTTTCAGCGCGGCGGCCTTATCCACGGCGGCAGCGATGCAGTACGCCAGAGCGTCGAGGTTGAGCGGACCGTGCTCCATGTCCACGTATTCGTAATCGAAGTCGAAACGCGCCATCGCGCGGCAATTCTGCAGGGACATGTCGTCGGTCTGGCCTCCGATCATGGGCTGTCCGTGCGCAAGTTTTTCGATGGCGGGATTCAGATGCAGCGACACGGGCTGCTGGGCAGAGAATTTGCCGGCAAACAAGAAGACCGCAGCCACCAGCACGGCGATCGCAACGCCAATCGAAACACGGGGACGGGAACAGCGCCAAACGAGTGATCGCAAACCATCTGTCATGGAGATAATCCTCCTCCCACTGAAACTTTCCCGAGAACATACGCCCAATCGTTAAACAAGGTCAAGGCGCGGAAGTGGACAGTGTCAAACCTCTTTAGAAATGTCCCCTTCCTTACCTCATTAGAAGTGTCCCCTTTTCCTTAGAACTCGTGGCGTAATTGGCGTACCCACTTATGCCGAGTTAAAAAATGGTGACATTTCTAAATAAGGCTAATGTCACTGAATGAGGTGTCTTTAGCAAATTAAGATGTCTGATTTTCGTAGCCCATAATGTGTGTGCTTTAGGGTTGATGAACTGACGCCGTCACGGCAGTGGAAAAGTGGGAGATCCGGTGACTTTTGTGGCATTTCCAAGCTCAGTGGAAAATTCTCCTTTGTGACTTTTCAACGGAGCGTCTTTCCTGCGGCCTTTCCCCCGACAACACCTTCAGATCAACGCCGTTTAATCTTCTTGACTTTCAAATTTACTTATGTTTTTTATCGCTCCAGCACATCGCCAAGAAAGCTCTACATTAATTTAATCAAATCCTCACTTGGGGGAGACCGCATGAAGTGTTCACACTTTCAGGCGCCATTCAAAGCACGGTTAACGTGGTTGACAGAAGTCGTGAGCGCCATTATCACCTTGTGCGTTCTGCCGAGTATCGTGCTCGCGCAGGTCAATCAGGCGCGCCTGCTCGGGACTGTTACGGATCAAAGCGGAGGCGTCATCGTGGGCGCAACGGTGATTGTCACCGATGTGCAAAAGAACGTTTCGCGGACTTTGACCACAGACTCTGCGGGAGAATACGTGGCGCCAAATCTGGATCCTGATATGTACTCGCTTCGCGTGGAGTCCAGAGGATTTAAGAGGTTTACTCGCGAGGGCATGCAATTAGGCGTAGGGCAGGATGCGCGCGCCGATGTCACGTTGCAACCGGGTGAGCAAACCCAGACGATTACCGTAACCGAGGCGCTTCCACTCGTAGAGACTACCACCGCTACATTAACAGCCACTCTTTCTACCCAGACGATCAACGACCTTCCGCTGAATGGCCGCAACTACATCGATTTGCTCACCCTGCGCCCAGGATACGTCAACGCGCCCGGCGCGGGAGCCACTAAACAGACCGCTATGGGCATGCGAGAGCTGGATAATTTTTATCTAGTGGACGGTATAAACAACTACGATTGGGCCACGGGCCAGGAAATCATTAATGGCTATACGCTGGCGGGCGATGCGGCTACGATTCTGCCCGTGGACGCCATCCAGGAGGTGGATACTGAGCAATTGCCGAAGGCCGAATTTGGCTGGAAACCCGGCATGCAAGTCAACATTGGGTTGAAGTCGGGCACTAACGACTTCCATGGCTCCGCCTACGCGTTCGGCCGCGAGGGCGCGTGGGACGCGAAGAACTTCTTCCAGCCAACGGACTTGCCAAAGCCCGCGCTCGCCGTCGAGCAATACGGCGCTACTGCCGGCGGCCCGCTTATTAAAGACAAAGCCTTCTGGTTTGTGGGCTTCGAGGCACAGAACCTTAACGTGGGAGGCACATCAATCATAAGCTCTCCCGTCGACGCATCCATAGGTGATCCGAGTCTCAGTCTGGTGGATGCCTGCAATGCTGTGGGTCGCGCCAACGTGACTCCACTGAGCGCCCAATTAGCGGGCTTGCCGGCTGGGAGTTGTACACCCTCGCCCGCCTCGGCTTCGTTCGAAAATCTCTTTCCGACGAACCTAGGGACGGAGATTCCGGGATCTCCGCAGCAGGTTGTTCCCTCCGGTTTGTTCAGTCTAAGTAGCAACAATGCCACGTACAGCGGGCTGGCCAAGGTCGACTACCATCTAAACCAGAAAAACACTCTGAGCGGCATGTTCTTCATCGGCCAGGACTACGGAACTTGGGTTGACAATCCAGGCGCAATCACGGCGCCATGGTCTGAGACGAACCTTCCCTTCCGCAATCGCATCGGCACTGGAGCGTGGACGTGGACTCCCAATTCGAAATTGGTCAACGAGGCAAAAGTTGGCTACACCCATGTATACGCGCCTGATTTGTCCGCTGATGGCAATGCGAATCCAGCTTCGCCGTGGGGACTTTCCAATGGGATCCCGACGGGCTACGGAATTAACACGGGCGTGACCAATCCAACTTTCTTCGGGCTCCCGCTCATCTACATTTCAGGCTTCACCAATCTGGGGGGAGGAAACTGGCCCCGGTTCGTCGGGCCTAATTCGTACACGGAGTTTCTCGATCAGGTTTCTTATCTGCGCGGCAAACACGCTTTCAAGTTCGGTGGCGAGGTGAACCTCGTGGGGTCTACCGGGGGTGATGTACACAGCCTTAAGGGTCG